>NZ_JANSIL010000110.1:0-8390 GCF_047462015.1 Synechococcus sp. R5-13
GCAGGCTTGTGCAAAGGCTGTGGAGATCGATGGTGGCAGCCGCAGAGCCCAACTCCTTGGCTTCCAGGCCCTGCAGATCCAGCAACTTGTTGATCAGCTCAATTTCAGCCTGACACTCTTCCAAAGCGATGCGGTGGTATTGGCACTGCTTCTCGTTGAGAGGAGTGCGGCCCAACAGTTCCAGGGCCAGCTTGATCTTGGTGAGGGGGGTGCGCAGCTCGTGGGAAACGCTGGCCAGAAAGCTATCCTTAAGGCGGCTGAGCTGCTGCAAGTCCTGTACCTGGCAGGCCAGCTGGGCGGTACGTTCCTGCACTTTGGCTTCTAGGGCTTGGTTGAGTTCCCGCAGATGGCGTTGGGCTTGGCTGGCCTGGATCAGGTGGCGGATGCGCCGCTTCAAAACCGACCAGCGAATGGGTTTGGAAATGTAATCGCTGGCCCCGGCAGCAAAGGCTTCATCCACGCAGGACTCATCTTCCAGCGCCGTGACGATGAGAATGGGCAGATCCGAGTTTTGAGCATGGAGGCGGCGACAGCACTCAAACCCATCCAAATCTGGCATGACCGCATCCAGCAACACCATATCCACTGGGTGTTGAGCGGCTAGCTGCAGACAGACTTCGCCGCTGCTGGCTTCTAGAACTTGGTAGCCTTCTCGCTCAAGTGCATAGCAAACCAAGAGCCGCTGGCTGCGCTCATCGTCCACCACCAACACCAACGGCTTCTTTTCAGGCGAGGGGGATCCCGGCTGTGCCCCGGGAAGAGGGCCTACCGGCGACGAGCCGGCTGGAGGATGGGGATTGGGCCTCAGCATAGGCATCGAGAGGAGAGGGAGAAAGGCTCTGCACTCAGAGACTGAGGATAACTTGCCGATATGCCACCTCCAGCTTCTGCAGGGCTTGCTCTATAGTATCCCATTTTACAGAACTGGCTGGCTCGGCATGAACCAGCTTTTCCAACTGCTGACACAGCTCGGCCAGACGTTTGGCGCCCAGGGTGCTGCTGCTGCCCTTGAGGCGGTGGGCCAACCGAGCAATGGCTTGGGGATCCCGCTGCTCTAGGGCCTGCCGCAGGGATCCCAATAGAGCTTCGCTGTCCTGCCGGTAGGTTTGGATCATCTCCTGCCAGGCTTCTGGAGAGCTGAAGACTGCCCGCATCTGGGCGAGGATAACGGGGTCGAGGGGCGGATCCTCTTCTTGGCTGGCCGGGATGGGAAGGGGAAGGGATCCCTGAAGAACCCGGACTAGGGCGGCTGGCTCCAAGGGTTTGGTTAGATAGCCATCTACCCCAGCAGCTTGGGCAGCAGCACGGCCTTCCGAAAACACATTGGCCGTGAGGACAACAATGCGAGGCTGGCGCTCAGGAGGCAGTTCAGCGCGGATGCGACGGGTGGCCGCAAGACCATCCAGCTCCGGCATTTGCATATCCATCAACACCAGATCGTAGGGTCGCAGGCGCAGAGCTTGGACGGCTTCCAGACCGTTGCCGACTATGTCGGGCCGGTAGCCCAATCGCTCCAGCATGAGGCGAATCACCTTCTGGTTAACTGGGTTATCCTCTGCCACCAGGATCTGAAGCGGGTAGCGGCTGGCCAGGGTCGCGTCCCAAATGGAGGGAGGAGCGGCGGGAGAGGAAGATAAGGAGGAAGGAGCTTTTTCTCCCACAAGCCCCAGCAGCAGCTTCCGCAGTTGGGAGGCTTTGACCGGCTTGGCCAAAGTGGGGAGAGGGTCTGCTGTGGAGATGAAGTTGCGCCCCGTCAGCACTAGCGGTAACAGGCGGGGTTGCGCTGTCTGCAGGTCAGCCGCCAGGGTCAAGCCATCCCGGTCTGGCAGGGTGGCATCCAGAAGGGCCAGGTCAAAAGGACGAGTTCTAACTGCAGCCTGGGCTTCTGCCGCCAAGGCACAACAGGTTACCTCCATGCCCCAAGCGCTCAGCAGTCGGGATAGCAACTGCCGTTGACTGGCGTTGTCTTCCACCAGCAAAACCCGCTTGCCGGCCAAGCACGGATCCGGTGCGGCGGTTGGCAACAGCTCCTGGTCTGGCCTCTTTAGGGGGATGCGAAAGCGAAAAGTGGATCCCTGGCCCGGCTGACTTTCCACCCCGATTGCTCCCCCCATGAGCTGGCAGAGACGCTGGCTGATGGCCAAGCCCAGGCCGGTGCCCCCAAACTGGCGGCTGATGGAGCTATCCACCTGGCTGAAGGGCTTGAAGAGGCGATCCAATTTTTCGGGGGGAATGCCAATGCCTGTATCCCGCACCTGAACGTTGACCCATTGCTTTTCAGGATCCCTCTCCCCTGCCTCGACCGTCACCACTACCTCTCCCTGGGGGGTGAACTTGATGGCGTTGCTGAGCAGATTGGCCAGGATTTGGCGCAGCCGGTTGGGATCCCCTATCAAGGTTGGCGGCAGGCTGGGATCCACCCAAGCCACCAGTTCCAGATCCTTGCTCTGGGCTTGGGCGGCCATCAAATCCAGCAGCTCTTCCACCAACTGCAGCAAGGAAAAGGGTATTTCCTCCAGTTCCAGTTTTTGGGACTCGATCTTGGAGAAATCGAGGATGTCGTTGATTAGGTTCAGCAGCACCTCGCCTCCATAGCGGATGGTCTGTACCCAATCCTGCTGCTGCGGATCCAAGGAGGTGTCCAGGAGTAGACTGGTCATCCCCAAAATGGCGTTGATGGGGGTGCGGATCTCGTGGCTGATGGTGGCCAGGAACTCGCTCTTGGCCCGGCTGGCGGCTTCGGCAGCTTCCTTAGCTGCTTTCATCTGCTCTTCTGCCAGCTTGGCTAGGGTGATATCCCGCCCGGCGGCGTAGATCAGGGATCCGGCCAAAAAGGCTCGCCACTCGATGAAACGATAGCTGCCGTCCTGGGTGCGGTAGCGGTTGACGAAGTGATCCAGCCGTTTCTCTTCGACAAGCTGCTGCATGGCGGCCTGCGTGGCGGGGAGGTCGTCCGGATGAACCCACTCCAAAAACGGTCGGCTCTGGAGCTCCTGCAGGGAATAGCCCAGGGTGGTCTCCCAGGCGCGGTTGAGACGGCGAAAGTACCCTTGGGCATCGGCAATGCAGAGCAAATCCAGAGCCACCGAGAAAAACTGCTCCAGCTCCGCTTCTGCCGACTTGCGGGCAGTGATGTCTACTGCGGTAAATACCCAACACGGGATCCCGCGCAGGACAAGGGGCTGCACAAACACGTCTTCCCAGACAACTCGGCCATCCTGCCGCTGCCATTGCCACTCAAAGCGGGCGGATCCCTGCTGGCGGGCTTGCTCCAAGTAGGACTGCAGCGAGAACTCCCCGCCCCGAAGAGCCTGGCGATAGGGAGACTGCTCCAAAGTGTCGAAGGCCCGCAGCTCCTCCAGGCTGGAAAACCCGTAGGCGGCAATGGCTTGGGAGTTGGCCTCCAGGATCTCGCTCGTCTCTGCATGACGGATGAGGATGGCCACAGCGGCATTCTCAAACAGAGCCCGGAACTTCTGCTCGCTTTCCTGGACGGCCTGCTGGGATCGCACCCTGTCGGTTACATCGCGGACGATCACCACCACCTCTTGGGGGTTGAGGGGCACAATGCGCACCTCTTCGTGGCGGGTCTCCCCTTCAATCTCGATGCTTTGGTCGTAGCGCTGCCGCGTCTGGGTAGCTATAGCCTGCTGAACAAAGAAAAGCCGCCGCTCGGCCAACTCCGGTGGCAAAAGCTCCTGCAGGGATCGGCCCACGTAGGTGTCGGGTGAGCTATAGGGAACAACCTCGCCCCCCGAGACAAAGCTCAAGCAGATGCCCTGGCTATCCAGGCGGAAGATCAAGTCGGGAATGGCTTCTAGAATGGCTCGCTGCACCTGTTCAGCGGCTTTCAAGGCCAGCTCTGCCTGCTTGGCTTCTGTAATATCCCGCACGATTGCCAGGACTTCCTGGCTGTTGAGAGGGACAATGCGGGCCTCTTCGTAGCGTACCTCCCCTTGAACTTCAATGCTGTACTCGTAGCGCTGTTGGGTTTGGGTGGCAAGGGCTTGCTGAACATAGAAAAGCCGCTGCTCTGCCAGCGCTGGCGGCAGAATCTCCTGGAGGGATCGACCTAAGTGGCGCTCTGCTGGGCAGTCAAGATGGACATCGCCGCCGGAAATAAAACTCAGGCAGATGCCCTGGCGATTCAGGCGAACAATAAGGTCGGGGATGGCTTGGAGAATGGCCCGCTGGGTGGCTTCCATTTCTCTAAGGGCCAACTCCGCCTGTTTCCGCTCGGTGATATCTCGCACCAGGATGTAAACTTTGTCTCTCCCGTGAGCGACAACGCAGGCTCTCCGATAGCAGCGGATCCCCGGCTCAATCTCAACTTCGTACTCTAGGTACTGCGGCGTCTGGCTGACCAAGGCCCCCTCCGCCAGAGATGGATACTGCTCTTTCAGCGAGCCAGTAAACACGTCTTGGGCGCGGCAACCCACGTAAAACTCAGGCGGATGTCGGGTGGGAACGTAAGGGGAAGGCTTGCAATGAAGAATGACTCCCTCGGCGCTGAGCTCAAAAATCAAGTCGGGAATGGCCTCGTAGAGGGCGCGGTAGCGAGACTCGCTTTCCTGTAGAGCCCGCTCCATCTTGACCCGCTCGCTGATGTCGCGGCTGGTGATGAGGATCCCATCGCCCACCGGCACCACTTGGTGATGGATCCAACTGGCCTTCAAGCCCGGCTGCCCCGAAATGGGGAACTCCTCTTCCAGAGGAATGCCGGTTTCCACCACTCGCTTGTATTTCTCAAAAAAGCCCCCCCAGCGGTTGATGGGCAGCAGCTCGCACAGCCGCTGGCCGATGATCTGCCGGCGCTGGAGGGAAATGAGCTCTTCCCCCTTGGCGTTGACATCCACAAAGACAAAGTCGATGATCTCGCGGGTAACGGGATCCCGCACCGCCTCCAGCAGGTAAATAGCATCCAAGCTGGCTTCCAAGGCTGCCCGAAAACGAGCCTCTGGGCTGGGGGTGCCTCTAGGAGGTTGGAAGGGAAATCTTCGAGAAAGGCATCCCAGGATCCCTCTGAAGACAGAAAGCGGCTGACTTTCCCCCAGGCTGACGCCAAGCAGCAGGAGAGCCAAGAAGAGGGATCCCAGCAGCCAAAAGGCAAGGCCAGAGGGATCCACCAGGCCCACCGTTTTCCCTACCGCCCATAGCTCTCTGTGCATAGAACCCAGAGATTCCTGCCCCCTTTCCACAGTATCCCAGCAAGTCTTTCCAGCTTATCTTGGAGGTCAAAAGGGGAAGCTCAGCTAACTTGCGGAAATGGCCTCTATGCAATGGGCAGGATTCCTCAAGAGTGGCTTTTTGGGGAAATGAGTCTTGGCTCAAAGCTTTGTTTCTGGGTGCAGTAGGGAGAGAGACTCTTTATTGTGAAGATGCTTTATTGTGAAGAAAAATAATTGTGAAGAGTCAGCGGGATCCCTTGCGCCAGCGGCAGTAGAGTTTTTCCAACTCCACCCAGACCATAACCACGGTGCTAAAGCCCAAGCAGATCAAAAGTTCAGTGCGGGTTAGCTCCTCTGTGCCAAAGAAGCTGCGCAAGAAAGGCACATAGAGCAGAGCCAATTGCAAGAGCAGAGTGGTCAGGACCGCGCCCAGCAGGTAGGGGTTGGAAAAAGGGTTGGTCTCGATGGTGAGCTTCTCGTTGGAGCGCACGGCCAGCGCATGGCCCATCTGGGCGATACACAGGGTGGTGAAGACCATTGTGCGCCAGTGGGGGATGTAGGCTTCCACAATGGCCATCATGAGGATTGTGGAGATGGCAAAAACCACGCCGATGCGCACCATGTAGGCTCCCAGCCCCTGGGCGAAGATGCTCTCTTTGGGGTTGAAGGGGGGGCGCTGCATCACCCCTGGCTCCGCCGGTTCCAAAGCCAAGGCCAGAGCGGGCAGGCCATCGGTCACCAAGTTCATCCACAAGATCTGTAGGGGTGTCAGCGGCACATCCCCCAAGCCCAGGATGGGGGCAGCAGCCACCGTCAGCACCTCACCGATGTTGCTGCCCAAAATGTACTTCACAAAGCGGCGGATGTTGCTGTAGACCACTCGCCCTTCTTCAATGGCGGCCACGATGGTGGCGAAGTTGTCGTCCAGCAGCACCATATCGCTGGCCTCTTTGCTCACATCGGTGCCCGTGATGCCCATAGCGATGCCAATATCCGCTTGGCGCAGGGCAGGGGCGTCGTTGACCCCATCCCCGGTCATGGCCACGAACTCGTTTTGCTTTTGCAAGGCCTGGACAATGCGCAGCTTGTGTTCGGGGGCGACGCGGGCATAGACCCTGACGGTTTGTACCGTTTGCAGCAGCTCCTCGAAACTCAAGCGGGAGAGGGTACGCCCGTCAATCGCCTGATCCTCCGACTCGAGAATGCCCAGCTGGCGGGCAATGGCAACAGCTGTCAGTTGGTGGTCGCCGGTAATCATCAACGTGCGGATCCCGGCTTCTCGGCAGCGGGCCACGGCCTCTCGTGCCTCTGGTCGCGGAGCATCGTGCATCCCCATCAGGCCCAGCCAAACCAGGTTGTGCTCCACCTCTTCCCCGTTGTCCGGGATCCGCTCTAGCCTCTGGGTGGCTACCCCCAGAACCCGGATACCTTGGGCGGCCAGGCGGTTGTTGGTGCCGAGGATGGCTTGGCGATCGGTTTCCGACAGTTCCTGCCAAGTGCCCCCTTTCTGGATACGATCACACCGCTCCAGCACCAGCTCTGGGGATCCCTTGATGTAGACGCAGTAGCCGCCGTTTTCTTGGATCACCACGCTCATGCGTTTTCGTTCCGAGCTGAAGGGGAGCTCCTGCACCCGTGGGTAGCGCTCCTGTAAAGAGCCTTTGTGGAGGTTGGCCTTGGCGGCTGCCACCAGCAGGGCGGCCTCGGTGGGATCCCCCAGGATGGACCAGGTGGGCGTTGAAGGGGGGGAAGAAACTGCAGACCGAGGGTTACGCCCGGCAACAGGTTGGAGACTGGCCTGCAACAGGGCATCGTTGCAGAACACCACGGCCCGCAAGATGGCCTGCAAATCTGGGGCGCTCTCCGGATCCATGAGCTGGCCGCCGCAGTAGAAGGAGCCCTTGGGGATGTAACCGCTGCCGCTGACGTGGTAGTGGCGGTCGGGGGTAACGATGTCGGTCACCACCATTTTGTTTTCCGTGAGGGTGCCGGTTTTGTCGGAGCAGATGGTGGTGACGGATCCCAGGGTTTCCACTGCTGGCAGGCGGCGGATGAGGGCATGGCGGCGCACCATGCGTTGGGTGCCAATAGCCAGGGTGACAGTGATCACCGCGGGCAGCCCCTCTGGTACCACGGCCACGGCCATGCTCAAGGAGGTTTCCAGAAGCGAGGTGAAAGGGGCCATACTCCCGGCTTGCAGCAACCCTATCCCCACCACCAGGGCCACCAAAGCCAGGGATCCCGACACCAGCACATTGCCCAGTTGGCTCATGCGCCGCTGCAGGGGAGTGGGCTCGTTTTCCACCGTTTGCAGCAGCTTCGCCACCTTGCCCAGCTCCGTGTTCATGCCGGTGGCAGTAACCAAGAGGATCCCTCGCCCCTGAATCACTTCGGTGCCCATGAAGGCCATGTTGCGCCGTTCCCCCAGCTCGATGTCCGGCGGGAGTACGCAATCTGCCTGTTTGGTTACAGGGGTGGCTTCTCCGGTCAAAGCTGCTTCCCGCACCTGCAGGTTCACGGCCTCGGCCAAGCGCCCATCGGCTGGGATCTGCACCCCCGCCTCCAGCAACACGCGATCCCCCGGCACCAGTTGGCTGGCTGGAACTTCTTGCCACAGGCCATCCCGCTCCACCCGCACAGTAGGGGAGGCCAGTTTTTTCAGGGCCGCCAGCGCTTTTTCCGCCCGACTTTCTTGCAAATAGCCCAGGCCACCGTTAAGGCCAACGATCAACAAAATGGCCAGGGCATCTTTAGGAAACTCGCCTTCTTGCAAGTCCAAAGTGGCTGAGATCGCCGCTACGGCGATCAGCATCAGCAGCATGATGTTGCGGAATTGATCCAGCAGGACTTGCCAGGAGCTACGGCCAGAAGTGGTGATCAGCTCATTGGGGCCATATTGCCGCTGCCTCTGGATCACCTGCTGAGTGGTGAGGCCACGATCGGGATCGGTCTGCAACTTCTGGATGGCGGCGGCAAGGGTGAGGCTATGCCAGGCAGGAACAGAAGCAAGGGGGGATCCATCCGGTGGGATCATCGCGACCACTCGAGGGTTCTTGCCGCATTTTGACATACTCCCCGCCCTCGAGGGGGAGGATTCTTGTCATCTCCCCAGTTGTTCGGGCCATAGCTCTTCTGGCGCCAGCGGCTGGGATCATCTTCAGCTAGAAATCGCAGGAGCCCCGCACTGTACCCGTAGGGTCAGTGTCGGGAGGAATGCGGAAG
>NZ_JANSIL010000111.1:0-12197 GCF_047462015.1 Synechococcus sp. R5-13
TGGCTTGCTAACTGCAGGGCTACTAAAAGCCCGCTCCGTACCGCCTAGCGGTTGGTGTCGGGTAGTTTACTCGATTGGTGATTGACCTGACCAGGGCCAGCACCTCTGCTGGGGCTGAGGCTTTCTTCATTTTGAATCTCAATTAGGCTTCGGGCATGAGGGGGCGGAACCCATGCTTGCGAGAAAGCTGCCCGATCAGATCCAATTTCTCAAGGGTGATCAAATTACGGCCCCAACTGAAATTGGTGTACAGCCCCTCAAACTCCAGCAGCATGGATTCAGCAAAGCAGGCAAAAAGCTGACGGGCCGGGTTGGCCACATTCAAAAACTGCATGATGTTCCATTCAATATCCAAAGAGTGCTCCACCATCCCCCCGTCAATGACGTAGAGTCCCTTTCGCTGCAAGCTGGAGGCGATGTTCTTTGGGTAGCCACCGTCGATGATGACACAGGGATCCGGCAAAACTTGGGGATCGAGGGCCATGCCTTGGCTCATGCTGGCCACCCAAACGATAAAGTCAGCGCGGGGCAGGGCCTCTTCCAGCGAAGAGATCTCCCCCTGCTTGAGCTTGGCCTGCAATTCCTCCAGACGCCGTCGCTCTCGGGCGATGAGCAACAATTTGCCCAAGTGAGTGTGGGCCACCAACCATTGACAAATGGCGCTGCCGATATCTCCGGTCGCCCCCACCACCGCAACCGTAGCGGCTGCCAAGTCCATGGCGTAGCGCTGGGCCGCCAACTGCAGTTGCTGACAGATGATGTAGGCCGTGTGGGTATTGCCGGTGGTAAAGCGTTGGATCTCCAAGTCGATGTTGCGGACTCGCCGGAGACTGTCGAGGCGAAAAGTCTCGAAAATGATGCTGCTAAATCCCCCCAAAGCAGTAATGTTCAAGCCGCGCCGCTGGGCTAGGGCCATGGCATTCAACACTTTCCGACAAGCTGCCTTCACCCGTCCCCCCGCCAACATCTCCGGCAAGAAACAGGATTCGACGTACTGCCCATAAATCTTTTGGCCGGTGATGCTGGTTACCGTGATCTCGTCCACCACCTGAGGGGGAGCCATGCACCAGAACTCCAGGTCGCTCTCCGCATATTCGGAATAACCCAGCTTGTCTGCCACCCGCTTCGCATGGGCCAGGCTGGTCAAGTGCCCAATCAGGCCGAACATAAAGGTTTACCCGCTTGGATAACTGATGGATCCCATCAAAACATGTCCATACCCGCCTGTAGCCAGCCTAGAACTGCAGTCCGCCGGCAGAGGATGAATGCTGAGGTGGGTCATGCTGCCCGCAAACCCTGGGCTGAGAGGCGCATCACCTCGCGGGTGCTGAAGCCGATGTTGGCCAGCGCCTCTCCATAGGCAATCATAAAATCCTCGACGATGGCCTCGCGATCCATATAGATGGCTTCTACATCCTGGTCCACCTGCTGCAGCATCTGCCAGACCAAGGGCAGGTTCTGGGCGTTGGCCGCTTCGATCTGCCCTTTGACCTCGCCAAAATGCTCCCCTAGCCAGCGCTCTCCAAAATTGAGGTGCAGATATTCATCCTTGACCACCCCCTCGGTGATCTTGCGGGCAAACTCATCGGCGACGGGGATGTAAATGTTGTAGGCGGCAATGGCAAAGCATTCGATGATCAGCGACTGAATGACCAAGCAGGTAACTAGGTCTCCGGCTGCTGCCGCTTTTTGGAAATTGTTGCGCAAAGGGGCGAAGAAAGTGCGGGCAAACTCCCTATCCGGCTCTACCTGCAGGTTTTTGCCGCAGGATTGAAAGCCTTTCATGTGCCGCAATTCCATCTTGGCCAGCTTGTGCAGCTCCTCTGCCCCTTCCGGCAACATCTCGGCCAGCTTGAGGTAGTTGTCGTGGGCTTCTTGTTCCCCTTCGATCACAATGCCGTTGATGCGAGAGTAGGCCTGCCGGTAAACCGCGCTGCCATAGTCCAAGGTGGTGCCACCCTCATCGGCTAAAGGCTGGGGGGTATTGGGCAGGACGTTCACTGGGGCCATACTCATGCATCTCCTCTCGGTGTTGTTTGGGTGTTGTTGATTGTCTATGCTGACTCGACAATCGCCTCGATTGCAGTTGAATCGCTCTCTTAATCAGAATAGCTGTAGCTGCCGCAGAATTGGCGGGATTCCTTTTGCGGAATGATAGGGGTCTGCTAGGGTGAGGGTTCGAGTGCCGTTGTGGAGCCTGCTGTATGTCTGCTCTTGGGGATGGCCTGAACCAACTGCGCCAGTTGCTGGTGGAGCTGGAGGAACGATCCCTCGATCAGCCGATTGGCAGTGCCGAGGAGGTGTTGCAGGCCATTGAGCTAGCCACGGCTTTTGAGCTGTTTGAGGCGGAGAGCAGCGGTTTGCTGCTGCAGATTGTGGCCAATCTCTGGGATCGGGTACGGCAGCAGGATTTGTCTCCAGGGGAGATTCAGACGGTATCGGAGAAGTTGCGGGCGGTGGGCTATACCGATGCCGAAATTCAGGAGATCCTGGACTTGGAGCCGGAGGACTAGCCCCATTTCCCCCTCTAGGCTTGAACCATGCCCAGCTCCACCGGTGTAACACCCGCTTCCATCTGAGTGGTGGCGTCGTAGCAAGCCCCTCGCAGGTTGGCCAGCTTGAGTTTGCACTGGGCAAGAAGGGCTCCTCTCAAGTTGGCCCCGGTGAGATTGGCCCCTGCCAGGTCCGCTTGGCTGAGATCGGCTTCGCTCAAGTCCGCTTCGGCCAGGTTGGCCCCACGCAAGTTGGCTCCTTGCAATCGGGATCCCTGCAGCTTGGCTTTCTCTAGGTTGGCCAGCCGCAGGTTGGATCCCTGCAGATCCGCTTGGCTGAGGTCGGCGCCGCTCAGGTAGGCCCGCTCCAGGTTGGCAGAGGCCAGCTTTGCCTGGCGGAGAATGGATCCCCCCAAGTCGATCCCGGCCAAGTCGGCCCCGGCCAGATCAGCTCCGGCCAGTTGGCTGTTGCTGAAGTCCCGCTCACCGCTGCCGTAGCGTTGCAACAGGTCTGCTCCAGTTTCCACCATCGCTGTTTTCCACACCGGACGAATGGATCCTACCTAGGAATAGAAGGGCCGCCAAGAGCACGCTAGGATAGACGCAAGCCGTTTTCCGGGATCCCCCCTTATGAGCTTGCCCCGTGTGCCCCGAACTCGACCTCGCCCCAAGCTGCGCTCGATCCCTCGCCGCCAAACCGAATCCGCCCTCTATGCCGAAATGCAGCAGCTCACTGTCGAAAAGCAGCGGCTCAACCAAGAGCTAGAGTTTATTCGAGAGCGGCAAGGGCAAATCCACGCGCGACTTCAGGAAATCGAGCAGGCCATGCAACACCTTCAGCAGGAGGCAAAAGCCTTTCGGGATCCCGCTCCTGCCTCTGAACCCGCCCAGCTCAGATCCCGCCCTTCCCGCTTCCCGCCCATGACCTTCGAGTATTGAGGGATCCTATAAATCTCAAAGAAGACCCAAGATTCAAAGCAGACCTAAGCAACAAGTCAGGGGATTCTGTAGCCAACTTAACTATTTGCTGCTCGTCTCAAGCCGACCATAGAATCCAGGCCAGCGAACAGCCATTCTCAAGCTGGCTGCACAGTTACTTGAACTTCCAGGCTTATGACTTCTTCTCCACAGATCTCGCGTCGCCGCCGGTTTTTGTCCTGGGTGCTGGGGTTGTTGCCCACCCTTTTGCTGGGAAGCTCCTCTCCCGCTCTGGCCCGACCCCCCATTCAGATGGGCTACAGCAATTGGGCAGGTTGGTGGCCGTGGGCCATTGGAGAAGAAGAGGGCATTTTCAAGAAAAATGGGGCCAACGTGCAGTTGCGCTGGTTCGATGGCTACATTGAGTCGATGGAAGCCTTTGCCGCCGGACAACTGGATGCCAATACCCAAACCCTGAACGATACGCTCTCCTTCGCGCCGAAATCTGTGAATGGTCAGGTGGTGGTGCTGGTCAACGACAACTCGGCAGGCAACGACAAGATCATCGTCCGGGAAGGGATCAACACCATTGCCGACCTAGTGGGTAAGCGGGTGGCTGTGGAAGAAGGCGTGGTGGATGACTTTCTGCTGACGCTGGGGCTGGAGCGGGAGGGATTTTCCCGCGACGATGTGATCATTGTGCCCTTGGAAACCGGAGCCGCCGCCGCTGCTTTTGCTGCCGGTCAGGTGGATGCGGTGGGAGCCTTTCCGCCCTTTTGGTTGACAGCCCTGGAGCGCCCTGGAAGCAAGGAGCTGTTCTCTTCGGCGGAGTTCCCAGGGGCCATTCCCGATTTGTTGGTGGTCAGCCAAAAATTGATTGACGAGCAGCCGGATCAGGTGCAGGCTTTGGTGAATAGCTGGTTCGATATTTTGAAGTTCATGGAGGAGAACCCGCAGCGAGCCGACGAAATCATGGCCAGACGTGCCGGTGTCACCCCAGAGGAGCTGCAACTGTTCAAAGATGGCATTCGTTTCTTCACCATAGAAGACAACCTAAAAGCCTTCAGCCCCGGCGAGGGAATGCAGCACATGCCCTATGCGGCCAGACAAATGGTGGACTTCATGGTGAGAGTGGGCTTCATCTCGGAGGGGCCCAAGGATCTGGAGGCATTGTTCGATGACCGCTTCGTTCGCGCCTATGCCGAGTCGGTGGGTGTTAGACGGTGAGAGATATCCGGGATCCCTTCATGGGCCACCAGTGAGGTAAGGTACGATGCTGACTGCTCCGGCTGAATCGCCTCCACCCACCCGCCCCAGTCTGCCCCCGACGGTGTTTTGGCGCATTGCCGAAGAGATCCCGCGCCCCTTGGCCTTGCTGCTGACGGCGCTATCGGTGCTGGTGCCTTTCGGCTTGTGGTGGGGCCTATCGGTCTCGGGGTGGGTACCGCCGCGTTTTTTGCCTTCTCCCCCTTCGGTATGGGCGGCCCTGCTGCGCCTGTGGCGAGACGGCCTGCTGTGGAAGGATACCTTGGCCAGCTTCAGTCGGGTTAGCAGCGGTTTTCTGTTGGCAGCAGTGGTGGCGACCCCCATCGGCATTGCCATGGGCACCTTCGCCAGCATCCGCGCCTTGATCGAGCCGATTAGCGGCATCTTTCGCTACATGCCCGCTCCTGCCTTCACCCCGCTGTTGATTATTTACTTGGGTTTGGATGAGGCCCCCAAGATCGGGTTAATTTTCATCGGCACCGTTTTCTTCAACATGCTGATGATCATGGATGCGGTGAAGTTCATTCCCAAAGAGCTGATCGAGGCCACCTACACCTTGGGGGGGCGGCGCTGGCAGGTGTTGCTGCAGGTGATCACTCCATACATCACCCCGAACATTCTCGACACCTTCCGCGTCAACATGGCTGCCTCTTGGAACTTGGTGGTGGTGGCAGAATTGGTGGCCGCCAATGAGGGTTTGGGTAGGCGGATCCAGCTAGCCCAGCGCTTCTTTAGAACCGACGAGATTTTTGCGTGCTTGATTGTGTTGGGGCTGATCGGCTTTCTGCTGGATTGGCTGCTGCGACGCTTGGTACGTTTGACCTGTCGTTGGGCCTTTTTATGAGGTGGTGTCGTGCATTTGGAAGTGGTCGGCCTGAGCAAATCCTTCCCCACCCGTCGTGGACCTATCTTGGCTCTGGATGGGGTGAATTTGCATGTGGAGTCGGGGGAGTTTGTCTGTGTGGTGGGGGCTTCCGGCTCTGGTAAAACCACCCTACTGCGCCTGATTGCCGGGTTGGAGCAGCCTAGCCGAGGATCCATCAGCGTCGATGGGGAGCCGGTGATTGGGCCGGGAGCGGATCGGGGAGTCGTGTTCCAGTCCTACACCCTCTACCCCTGGATGACCGTGGCGGAGAACGTCGGCTTTGGCCTGAAATTGCAGGGGGTAAAACGGCAGGAAAGGGAAGCCCGTGTGGATTATTTTCTGGAGATCGTCGGCCTGGAGCGTTTTGCCAAGGCTCTGCCCAAGCAGCTTTCGGGCGGTATGCAGCAGCGGGTGGCCATTGCCCGAGCTCTGGCGGCCCAACCGAAGATTTTGCTCATGGATGAGCCTTTTGGCGCTTTGGACGTGCAAACCAAGGAGACGATGCAGGAGTTTTTGCTGGATCTCTGGCAGCGCACGCGCACCTCAATTTTGATGATTACCCACGATGTGGAAGAGGCCGTCTTTCTGGCCCAGCGCATCTATGTACTCACGTCCCATCCTGGGCGGGTGAAACGGGAGCTCCGGGTTGATTTCCCCGGTCGGCGCGACTACAGTCTCAAGCGCACTTCTTCCTTCCAAGAGGTGAAGGACGAGATCTTGGCTCTCCTACGAAACCAGAAAGGGATCCCGTTGAGCGACGCTGCGCCCGCGGGCTGATCAGGCAAACACCACCGTTTTGTTGTGGTACACCAGCACCCGATTCTCCAGGTGATACCGCACTGCCCGTGCCAGGACTAGGCGTTCCATGTCGCGGCCTTTGCGGACGAGGTCGGCAACGGTATCGCGGTGACTGACCCGCACCACGTCTTGCTCGATGATCGGCCCTTCGTCCAGATCTTCGGTGGCATAGTGGGCAGTCGCGCCGATGATCTTCACCCCCCGTTGATGGGCGCGGTGGTAGGGGTTGGCTCCGGCAAAGGCGGGCAGGGTGGAATGGTGAATGTTGATGACCGGCGGGGCTTGGCGGAGCAGCGACCCACTCAAGACCTGCATGTACTTGGCCAACACCACCAGGTCAATTCGATATTCCTGCAGGAGAGCGAGCTGACGGGCTTCGGCTGCGGCTTTGCCCTCTGGAGAAACGGGGATGTGGTAGTAATCGATACCGAAGGAGCGGGCCACCGATTCCAGGTCGGGGTGATTGCTGATGATCAAGGGGATCTCGGCGGGCAGTTCTCCCGCCCTTTGCCGCCAGATCAGATCCAAAAGGCAGTGGCTTTGCTTGCTGGCCCACAACGCAATGCGACGGCGAGTGTCGGAAAAATGCAGTTCCCAGTTGGCTTGGATCCCACGAGCAATACCCGAAAAGGCGGGGACAATTTCCCCTCGCTCCAGTTGGAAGCCCTCCAAGTCCCACTCGATGCGGCTCAAGAACAGTCCTGCTTCGGGATCCGTATGGTGATCGGCGTGAATGATGTTGCCGCCGTAGCTGTAGATGAAGCTGGAGAGCTTGGCTACCAGCCCTTTTTGATCGGGGCAAGATACCAACAGGGTGGCACTGGGCATCGGTAGACAACAGCCTCAACTTTGTGGGGACTGGCTCTCCCCAAGAGCAATCCATTCTCAATCTACCCGGTTGATCTCTTCCAATAGCCAGGGATCCACCGGCTGGCCATCCCAACGCTTTAGGTCGATGCGAATCCACATCGCCGCAGAAGAGCCGGCAGGGGGCAGTTCCTGGTGAAACGAGATCTCATAGTCGGACGGGTTCTGACCATGTTGCCGCAGCCAGGTCTCCACCTTGGCAGGAGCGAAGTAGGACTGCCCTTGCTCGAACAGGCGCGTAATTTCCATGCCGAAGCAAAGGGGGTTAAAGCGGGGCATAGACTAAGCAGCGTCTGCGGTTTGAGCGTCGTCGGCTACGGATGGGACGGGATCCGTCTCTGGGGGGGGCGTATCGGCAACTGACTCGGTGACTGCTGTTCGGGAAACCTTGGGAGGGGCGGCAGCCGTTGTCCCGCGGGTGGCTTTTTCCAGCTCTTGGGCCTCTTTGTTCAGTTGCGCCTCGAACTCTCTGGAAGCGTCCTGCAGGCTGCGCAGGGTTTTGGCCAGCGTGCGACCAATCTCCGGCAGTTTGCGGGGCCCAAAAACCAAGAGAGCCACCGCAAAGATGACCAACATTTCCGGCAGTCCAACACCCAAAAAATTCATGAGCCTCGGCAGAGTACGGTTTGGTCGAGATCCCTTCGCCTCCCTAGAGTGACATTTTCTTGCCGCGGACTGCAAGTAACTGCCGGCTCTCCTCATCCATTCTGATGGCTTTGGTTGGCTTTGGTGTTCTCCTCTCAGCTCATCTGGGCCCACCTCTCCCTGGCCGGCCAAGTCAAAATGGTAGAATTGCATCGTTAATCAATCAATGTTCTTCATTGGCCTAGGCTTGCCCATGCTCCAAACCCTACAAAAGCTCCTTGGGGATCCTAACGATCGGAAGATCCGGCAGTACCGTCCTGTCGTCAAGCTGATCAACTCGCTGGAGATCGAGATCGCCTCTCTTTCGGATGCGGAGCTCAAGGCCAAGACCACAGAGTTTCGCCAGCGCTTGGACAGAGGAGAATCTCTGGACGATCTCTTGCCGGAGGCGTTTGCCGTGGTGCGGGAGGCCGCCAAGCGAGTCTTGAACTTGCGCCATTACGACGTACAGCTCATCGGCGGCATGGTGCTGCACGAAGGCCAGATTGCCGAAATGAAAACCGGCGAGGGGAAAACCCTGGTCGCCACCCTGCCTGCCTACTTGAACGGCCTGACTGGGAAGGGGGTTCACATCGTTACCGTCAACGGCTACTTGGCGCGGCGCGACTCGGAGTGGATGGGGCAGGTGCACCGTTTCTTGGGCCTGACGGTCGGTCTAGTGCAAGAGGGCATGTCACCCGAAGAAAAGCGCCGCAGCTATAACTGCGACATTACCTACTGCACCAACAGCGAGCTGGGCTTCGACTACCTGCGGGACAACATGGCCACCGATATCAAGGAGGTGATGCAACGGCCCTTTAACTACTGCATCATCGACGAGGTGGACTCAATCCTTATCGACGAGGCCCGCACTCCCCTGATCATCTCCGGTCAGGTGGCTCGCCCCTCCGAAAAATACCTGCGGGCAGCCCAGGTGGCGCGGGAGCTGATCCGAGATGAACACTATGAGGTGGATGAAAAAGCCCGCAACGTCATCCTTACCGACGAGGGGTTTGAAGCCGCCGAGCGGTTGCTGGGAGTCTCTGACCTGTTTGATCCCAAGGATCCCTGGGCGCACTTTGTCTTTAACGCGGTGAAGGCCAAAGAGCTCTTCATCAAGGATGTCCACTACATCGTCCGCAACCAAGAGGTGGTGATCGTGGACGAGTTCACCGGGCGGGTGCTCCCCGGTCGTCGCTGGTCCGATGGGCTGCACCAGGCGGTGGAGGCCAAAGAGGGGGTGCCGATTCAAAGCGAGAGCCAAACCCTGGCCACCATCACCTACCAAAACCTTTTTCTGCTCTATCCCAAGCTTTCCGGCATGACGGGCACGGCTCGCACTGAGGAGGCCGAGTTCGGCAAAACCTACAACCTGGAAGTTACGGTGATCCCCACCAACCGACCCATCCGCCGCAAAGATGCCCCCGACTTGGTGTACAAGACCGAAAGGGGCAAGTGGCAGGCGGTTGCCGAGGAAATTGCCCACATGCACGCCCAGGGGCGCCCCGTCCTTGTGGGCACCACCAGCGTGGAAAAATCCGAACGTCTCTCGGCCATGCTCAAGGAAATGGGGATCCCCCACAACCTCCTCAACGCCAAGCCAGAAAACGTGGAGCGGGAGGCGGAGATCATTGCCCAGGCGGGGCGAAAAGGCGCTGTAACCATTGCTACCAACATGGCCGGTCGAGGCACGGACATCATCTTGGGAGGCAATGCGGAGTACATGGCCCGCCTCAAGCTGCGGGAACGGTTGATGCCCAAGCTGGCTCAATTGGACGCCGACAACCCCTTGGGATCCGTTCAGATGGTGGGACGGGGAGGCGGCCAAGGATTTGGTGGGACAACACCCAAGCCGAAAAAATCCTGGACGGTGGTCTCCCCCAATTTTTACCCCTGTGAGCTGTCGGCCCGCACCAACCAAGCTTTAGACGAAGTGGTGGCAGCAGCCGTGACCAAGTATGGGCTGAACCGTCTGCCAGAGCTGGTGGTGGAGGATCTCATCGCAGTAGCTTCCGAGAAAGCGCCGGTGCAGGATCCGCTAATTTTGCAACTGCGGGAGGTTTACAACAGCATCAAAGCCGAGTACGAAAAAATTACTGAGGCCGAGCACGAAGAGGTGGTGAGGCTGGGGGGCCTGCATGTGATCGGTACGGAGCGCCATGAATCCCGCCGTATCGACAACCAGCTGCGGGGCCGCGCCGGGCGACAAGGGGATCCCGGCTCCTCGCGGTTTTTCCTCAGCTTGGAAGACAACCTGCTCAAGATTTTCGGTGGCGACCGGGTAGCCAAGCTCATGGACATGTTCCGGGTGGAGGAGGATATGCCCATCGAGCACCCGCTGCTCAGCAGCAGCCTGGAGAATGCGCAGAGAAAAGTGGAAGTATACTACTTCGACATGCGCAAGCAGGTGTTCGAGTATGACGAGGTGATGAACAACCAGCGGCGGGCCATCTACTCAGAGCGGCGGCGCATCTTGGAGGGGGAAAACCTCAAGACCAAGATCCTTGACTATGTGCGCAAAACCGTTGGCGAGATCGTGCGAGCGCATGTCAACCCAGAGCTGCCCCCGGAAGAGTGGGAAATCGACAAGCTGACCGCCAAGATGCAGGAGTTTGTGCCGCTCCTGAAGCAAAACCTCAAGGTTGAAGACCTGCAGGATCTCTCCTACGAGCAGATCTTGGACTACCTGATCAAGCAGGCAGAACTGGCCTATGAGGCCAAAGAGGCTTTTCTGGATACCTTTGAGCCCGGTTTGATGCGGAAGGCGGAGCGCTTTTTCCTGTTGCAACAGGTGGACACCCTCTGGCGGGAGCACCTGCAGCAGATGGAGGCGCTGCGGGAAGCTGTGGGCCTGCGAGGCTACGGCCAGAAGGATCCCCTGATCGAGTACAAGAACGAGGGCTACGAGCTGTTCCTGGAGATGATGGACAACATCCGCCGCAACACGGTGTACAACCTATTCATCTTTACTCCCCAAATTGTGCAAGTGCCCCAGGCATCGCGACCGGCTCCGGCACCTACTGCGGCTGCCAGCCCTGATCCCAGCTCTGCTTCAGGGGTGGTGGAAGCCGATTTCACGGAAGAATAATTGGCGTAGAGAGAAGTCAGCGGGGGAGGAGGATCTGTCGTAATGCCTCTTTCAGTTGTGGGTACTGGAAGGTAAAGCCCATCTGCAAAGCCGCTTGCGGGATCACTTTCTGCCCCGTCAAAACCACTTGAGCTGCCTCGCCCAACAGCAGTTCCAACGCCAGCTCCGGCACAGGCAACCAAGAGGGACGACCCAAGACCTGGCCTAAGGTTCGGCAAAACTCTTCCATCTGCACCGGGTTGGGAGCGGTGGCGTTGAACACTCCGGATCCCTGCTCCAGCAGGAAGCAGACCAAGCTCACCCAATCCTCGCGGTGGATCCAAGACAGCCATTGTTTGCCGGAGCCGATCGTTCCGCCGATAAAGAACTGAAAGGGGGCCAGCATCTGCCCCAGCGCTCCTCCATCCGGACCCAACACAATCCCCGTGCGCAGGATGGCCAAACGGATCCCCAATTCCTCAACCGGCCGGGCGGCAGCTTCCCAAGCTTGACAGACTTCTGCCAGAAAATCTTGGGCCGGGGGATCCGTCTCTGTTAAGGGTTCTCCTGCCGGATGGGATCCGTAGTAACCCACCGCCGAGCTGCTGATCATCACCTGGGGCTTTTGGTTGAGGGAGGCGAGGGCTTGGACAAGGGCCTGGGTGGTTTCCACACGGCTACGACGGATTTCTTTTTTCTTGGTCTCTGTCCAGCGAGAAGAAGCCAAAGGCTCTCCGGCCAAGTTGACAATCCCCTCGTACCCTTCCAGGGCGGCTGCCCAGGCTTGCGGTTGGTAGGGATCGTAGGGCAGCAGCTTGAGGTTGGGGGATTCCCCCAAAATGCGGCGGGCCTGCTCCAGGCGGCGGGTCAAGACCAAAACCTGATCCCCTTGCTCCAGCAGACGGGCCACCAAGCGACGCCCGATAAAACCACTTCCACCCGTGATGACAATGCGCATGATGTGGATCCGACTTGCATCTGCACAAGCCCTGTGCCGCCCTTGTCCTTTGAGCGGTGCAGAGCCTTTCCGCTATTCGAACCTCTAGCCTAGCGCGTTTCCTGCCCCGCGTTGGCCATTGCCTGGGATCCCGCCATCCGTTTGCTGAGCTTGGCGAAGTGGCAGAGCCCAAGAAAGCCCAAGAATAAAAATGTTTTGCGGCAAAGCGTAAACTACCCGACTCCGACCGCTAAGCGGTACGGAGCGGGCTTTCAGCAGCCCTGAGCCTGCTTTGCTCTACCAGAGAACAAAACAGGCCCGAACCTCTAGGCTGGTTTACGACAGCCCCCAAAAGCGCAATCA
>NZ_JANSIL010000112.1:0-16149 GCF_047462015.1 Synechococcus sp. R5-13
TTTTGCCAAACCGCCTAAAGCTCAGTAAATTCAGCAAAGTTCAGGGTTTTGGGGGTTAGAGGCATGCTCCACGGTGCCGCCCCAGCGTTCCGCGCCGCTGCCACAACCACCACCTCCAGGCAAAGGGAGAGAGGAGCAATTGGGAAGTGTCTTAATCTAACTTGAAACGACTGTGACCCCGCTCTACTTCTCGGAGCTGAGCGCTGTCCCCACCTTCTCCATCAAGTCGTCCAGTTCGCTGTAGTCCGGCAGAGTCGTGTCGATGGCCTGCCCCTGACGCAACACCACCCGGTCATGCTGGGGACGGGAAAGCAGCTCATCAAAGCCACGTCCTTTGAACAGCACCAGATCTGCCGGCAGCCCCACCCCAATTTGCCCTCGCTCGGTCAAGCCCATGATGCGGGCAGGGGTGGTGGTAATCGCCTGTGGCCAATCCCCATAGGGGGTATCCAGGTGCAAAATGCGGGTGGCCTCCCGGAACACCTCCAGGCCGTCGTGATCCCCAAAGCCATAAAAGGGATCCCGGCAATTATCGCTGGCTATCATCACCGGCACGCCCAAAGCCTTCAGCTCATGCAACAGCGTCACTCCCCGCCAGCGGGGGGTATGGCCGGGGTTACGGGCTTGCAAATATAGGTTACACATGGGCAGGCTGACCACGGCAATTCCCGCCTCTCTGACCAAGGCCATAGTCTTGTGGGCCACCTCCGGCGGTTGCACGGCCAGGCTACAGCAATGGCCACACACCACCTGATGGGGAAAATCGTTGCGCAAGGCCGCCGCTGCTACGTGTCTCAATGTGAGGGATCCCGGATCATCCGTCTCATCCGTATGAAAGTCCAGAGCCAAGCCCCGCTCCTTGGCCAGGGCAAACACCCGATCCAATTGCCGATCCAGTTCCGGCCCCATCGCCGCCACCCCACCCAGGATCCCGCCCACTTCCGCCACCTTGTCCGCCAGCTTTTCCCCTGCAGGGGTGAGAAAGGTATCCAAGCTCAGAAGCGTGACCGCCTGGAGTTCCAGCTTGCCCGCCCACTCTCGGCGCAACTGGACAAACACCTCCCAGTTGGCCCCCATAACTTGAGGGTTCTCACAGGCCAGATGGGTGCGCACTGCCTGGGATCCATGGGCATAGCTGCAGCGCAAACCAAAGCTGAAGCGACGGTAGAGATCCTCCCGAAACTGCTCCGGATCCCCGTCATAGGCTTGCTTCATCTTCACCCAATCTTCCTGGCCGGCCTGCCTCGCCCCGGCAAAGGTACCATCGGGATTGGGGGTGCGCGGCCACACATGTCCCTTGTCCAGGTGGGTATGGATGTCCACAAAACACGGCCACACTTGGCCCCGCCTTAGATCCACGCTGGGGATCCCCTGGGGCGGGATCCCTGTTGCCGCCTGGATTTGGCGGATCTGCCCCCCTTCGATTTCCAGATCCAGCAACACCAGGTTATCGCGGTTGGGAACAGCTCCTGGCACCGCCTCCTTCAGTATCGACAGGGGAACCTGAGCATTCAGCAGCCAGTAGTGGGCAACGCCGGGGATCTGCATGGCGGGCAACGAAAAAAGCAGCTCTCCATCGTAAAGGGATCCCGGCCTATCCAGATGAATCCAGTGCTACAGCAGCTAGGCAAACTGGCCCACCACCTGCATGGCAAAACTGAGCAAAATGAAGGCCAGCCAGGGGGAAAAGTCCAAGCCGCCAATGGGGGGGATGATGCCGCGGAACAGGTTGAGATAGGGATCGGTGAGTTGGCTGAGCACCGACAGGATGGGGTTAGACCAGTTCAGTTGCGGGAACCAGCTCAGCAAAATCCGCACGATCAGCAGAGCATTGTAAATGACGATGAACTGGTAAAGGGAGCGGAACAGCAACGACCCGGCAGTGCCGTAGACCAACCCCAGGGAGAGGCCGTCCACCCAAGCGAGAGGAGACAACAAGTGACTGAGCATCATGGTTGGGAAAAGTAGGGAAACAACTCGATCAACTCAACATCCATTAAGCTGAAGCACCTTCGCCAGAGGCAGACCTGGCCCAGGATCGCAACTCAGCCGAGAGAGGATGGCAGAACCTAGAGAGGAAAGCCGCTGCCGCCTCTAGTTTGGCATGGACAGGGATCCCCTGCTCAAGGCTTTTCCTCAACAGCCCTGGAAGAGGTTTCCTTGACGAGCAATTGCGTGCGCATGGCCTGAATCGCCTCGTTTAACTC
Source organism: Synechococcus sp. R5-13 (assembly GCF_047462015.1). Lineage (NCBI taxonomy): Bacteria > Bacillati > Cyanobacteriota > Cyanophyceae > Synechococcales > Synechococcaceae > Synechococcus > Synechococcus sp. R5-13. The sequence goes on from NZ_JANSIL010000112.1 coordinate 2,208, forward strand.
GGCAATCTTGGCCTCTAGAGTGCGGCGGGCTTGAGCAATGCGTTCTGCCTCATTTTCCCACTTCCTCCAGTCGCTGGACATGGCGGGCTCACCTGAAGCACTGAGGCGCGGTCGTTCAGGGGCTACCGAGGTGCCGTTGAGGCGATCCGGATCCCGGCGTTGGCCTTCGGCGGATCCCTTTCTGAGTCGAGGGGCAAGCACAAACCCAATGACCCCGCCGATGATCCCTCCCAACAGGGCGCCGGTCACTACACCCGCAATGAAATCACCTTTCTGATCTGCCACGCTTTTGTCCAGCTCAATAACAATAAACTTGAGTCATCTTCTTCCGTTCTACCTTTCCTGTCCCACTCCTGCCAGCAAATCCGACCAAGGTTGAGGTAGCCGCCAGCGGCTGAGATGTTCCAGATGGGCTTGCACCTGCTCCCTCAACTCGGCAAGCGTGTGTTGCAGATCGCCGGTCGAGGGTAGGGATCTCAGCGTTGCCTGCCAGAGGTAAGCTGGGGAAAGTTCAGGGCTGAGCAACTGCCACAAACGCTGCAGCTCCTCAAAGTGAAGGCGATCATCTTCTGTGAGGGAAAGCACCAACTGGCGACGCAGATCGCGGGCCTCTTCCGACATCAGGTAGCGCAAACCCGTTTGGGCGGTGGGTAACCAATCCAATCCCCCATCGCTGCGGGCAATTTGAATCAGGTTCTCCAGGCGGTTCCAGCGGAACTTACCATCCTTGATCAACACTTGCAGCAGCCGTTGGCGAATACGCGGCGATTCATCCGTCAGCAGGCGCTTGGCCACATAGGGATAGGCCACACCGACGATGCGGAACTGGGGATAGAGGCTGAGGGCTACTCCCTCTTGGGTGACCAAAGAGCGGATCACCAGAGCAAAGTGGGAGGGCACCTGAAAGGGGTAGCGGTACATCAAGTCGGAGAACTGATCTGTGGCCGTTTTGAAGTTAAAGTTGACCACCTCTTGGGTCAGCACGTCTGCCAATACCTTTTCCAAGGCGCGGATCAGCTCTTGGCGGCTGACATCCGGCTGCAAAAAACCCAAGTGAACAAAGTCATCGATCAGGGCGTTGTAGTCGCGATCCACCAGGTGAACCAGAGCATCCACCAAGTACTCCTTCATTTCCTCGGTAAGCTGATCCATCATGCCGAAATCGATGTAGGCCATACGGCCATCGGTGAGGGCGAACAAGTTACCTGGGTGGGGATCCGCGTGGAAAAAGCCGTATTCCAGCAATTGCTTGAGGGCAGCAACCACCCCGATGCGCACCAATTGTTTCACTTCCAGGTTGGCTGCTCGAATGCGCTCCACATCCGTCAGCTTGATGCCGTCGATCCACTCCAGGGTCAGAACCCGGCGGCTGCTGTAGGCCCAAAAGATGCGCGGCACGTACACATCCGGATCGTCGCGGAAGTATTCGGCGAAGCGCTCGCAGTTTCGCCCTTCGTGCAGGTAGTCGATCTCTTCAAAAAGCTTGCGGCCAAACTCATCCACCACCGCCGTCAAAGTACTGCCCAGGTTTAAGGGCAGCCAGGGGCCCAGCCATGTCGAGGCCCAGCGAATCAGGTACAGATCCAGGCTCAACTGCTCTTGCAGATGGGGTCGCTGCACCTTCACCGCCACCCATTCGCCGCTGTGCAACTGCGCTTTGTAAACCTGCCCCAGGCTGGCGGCGGCCACCGGCTCTGGAGAGATCTGGGCAAAGATCTCGGCAATCGGACGGCCCAACTCGGATTCGATGCGGGCAAATGCTTGCTCGGAAGGAAATGGCGGCAGTTGATCTTGCAGTTGGGTGAGTTCTTCTAGGTAGTCTTTGCGCACCAGATCGGGGCGGGTGGAGAGGGCCTGCCCCACCTTGATGAACGTTGGCCCCAGGTCGGTGAGCAGCTTTCGCAACTGCACCGAGCGCCGTCCCACATTGCGATCAGTGTGTCCCCACAGTTGATCCCAGCGCAAACAGAGGACAAACCACAAGAAAGGCCAGAGAATGGCCAGCGCCCGACCAATCACTTGGGGCAGGCGCCAGCGGTAATAACGGCAGATCAATTGCGGATCGTAAACTTCCAAAGCGGCAACGGATGAAATTCTACTAAACACACTCCAGCGATCTCACAGTCTTTTGTTTTAAAGCTCTCGGTATCCATCTTAACAGAAAAAGCCTCGCCGTTTCTGCGCAAGGGCCTGTCAGCCCCATCCTGCCCCCTTCTCGGCCAGGGCCGGCCTGTTTCCCCCTCAAATGATGGTGTTGTCCGGGATCACCGAGTCTTTGATGATGGTGACGATGCCATTGCTGATCCAGATCCCCTCCTCTTCCCGCTGCGCTTCGGTGACGTGATCCTTGTTGAGGATGCGGACATTGCGCCCAATGCGGGCATTCTTATCCACGATGGCGTTGACAATGTGGGAGTTGGCCCCGATGCCCACCGGTGGGATCCCTTCCTCCAGCCTGGCCTGTCGCTCTTCTGCCGACTCGTAGTAATCGGCTCCCATTACCAGGGTGTTTTCCACAATGGTGTTGGCCTCCAAGCGGCTGCGAATGCCGATGATGGAGTTGCGAATTTGGGCGTTTTTGATGATGCAACCATCGGCGATCATGGAGTTGACAATCTGGGAGTCGAGGATTTTGTTGGGGGGCAAAAAGCGCGGGCGGGTGTAGATGGGCATTTCGCTGTCGAAGAAGCTGAAGGGCGGGTTGGGCTGCTGCACCAGTGCCAGGTTGGCCCGGTAAAAAGCCTCGATGGTGCCGATGTCTTCCCAGTAACCCTTGAAGAGGTAGGCTTGCAGATGGTACTTGCCGATGGCTGCCGGCAGCACCTCTTTGCCAAAGTCGGTGTGCTCCTTGACTTTGAGCATCTCGATGAGGGCTTCCCGCCTGAACACGTAAATCCCCATAGAGGCAATGTAGGGTTTGGCTTTGGCCTCTTCCGGGCTGAGGCCGAGGGCTTGGGTGTCCACCTGGCAGGCTTTCAGCAGATCTCCTGTTGGCTTTTCCTTGAAATCCACAATGCGACCGTTCTCGCCAAGCTTGAGCAAGCCAAAACCCGAGGCCACTTTTTCTTCACAGGGGAGCACCGCCAGCGTCACATCGGCCCCAACCTGCCGGTGATGGTGGATGAAGGGGCGGTAGTCCATGCGGTAGAGGTGATCCCCAGATAGGATGAGGAAGTCCCGCGGCTTCCAGGAGTCCATCAGCCAGAGGTATTGGCGGACAGCATCGGCGGTGCCTTGGAACCAATCGGGATTGTCAGGGGTTTGTTGGGCCGCCAAAACGTCCACAAAGCCGCCTGTGAAGGGGGACAAGCGGTAGGTGTTGACGATGTGGCGGTTTAGAGAGGCAGAGTTGAACTGGGTGAGGACGTAGATTTTTTCGATGTCGGAGTTGATGCAGTTGCTGACCGGGATGTCGATGAGGCGGTATTTGCCGGCCAGGGGCACAGCGGGTTTGGCGCGGCGCTTGGTCAGGGGATAAAGTCGGGTGCCACGCCCACCTCCCAAGATGATCGCCAGTACATCGCGCATGGTTGTCCTCCACCAGGCTACACCCAATAGCATAGACTGCTGCGGGGCCACCTCAACGACTGTCCTGTTCAATCTGGCCAAGCTGCTCGGGAAGGGGAACAAGTTGGCAAGACAGAATGCAGGGAGAGCTGATGGCGCGCATCCTGGCCTTTACCAACAACAAAGGGGGCACTGGCAAGTCCACCCTCTGCGTCCACGCGGCTCAGTTGACGGCCCAACGGGGATACCGAGTTTTGCTCATCGATCTCACGTCCCAGGCCACCGCCAGCAACCTTTACCTGGAAGGGGCCGGATCCCTGGCGGCACTGGAAACGGCTTGGGCCAGCTTACACCCGCAGCACCAACGTCCTCTGGAAGAGGTGATCTACTGCACGGACAAGGGAGTGGATGTGGCGCCCTCCCACAGCACCATGGCGGAAGTGGCGGCCCAACTGGCTGCTGCCGGAGAGACGGGTCAGGATCTGTTGCAGCGCCAACTGGATCCCTTGCTGCCGGACTACGACTTCATCTTTCTCGATACGCCGGGAGAACTGAATGCCCTCACCGCCAATGCCCTGCGGGTGGCCCAGCGGGTGTTGATCCCGACACGGCTCAACCGCGCCGATTTCTCCTGCACGGAAGTAACCTTGCGCTACATTGAGGCCCTGAAAGGCCAGCTCAGCCACGCCCGCGCCATTTTGACAATGCTGGATGACCGCTATCTGCCGGGGGGCATTTGGTCGGGATCCCATACCGGGCAATTGTATGTGCAAGCGCAACAGATTTTTGCGGATGTGCTTTCACCCGTTACCATTCCAGATAGCAGCGATTTGCGCATCGCCTTTGACTACGGCTTGACGGTGATGGACTATCGGCCTGGGTCGGCGGTGTGTCAGCGGCTGCTGCAGTTTGTTGAACGCGAGGTGCTCTTGTGACTGGATCTGACCGCAGCCTCTTTCCTTCGTCGGGGGAAACTTCCCGCCGCTCCGGCGGAATTCGGCGCAAGGCCGGTGCTAAAACCAGTTCAGAGCCCACCTCCGCAGAGTCTACTCCCACAGGCGAGGAGCCGACAACGATGTCTTCTCAGTCTCCCCCAGAACCAACCCCAGAATTGCCGGAAATTGCAGCCCTCAAAAGCCAACTGGCCGAAGCTCAACAACTCTTGCAAGACTACCAAAACAAAGTCTCTACCCTGCAAGCTCAATTGCAGCAGGTTACTGCCCATCGGGACGAATTGCAAAAGGCGCTGGCGCAGTTGCAAGCGGTTGCGGACGAGCGGGCCAAAACCATCCAGGAGTTACGGAAACCCAAAGAGCAAGCCCCCATCATTCAGCCCAAACCCCAATCCTCGCCTCTGCACGCGCAAAAGAAGATCATGAATCGGCCCATCTTCGACAATGTATCAGCCACCGATGAAAGCATGCCCCCCTATTTGTTGGATTAACCGGGATGGAAGGGATCCCTAAGGGCGTGATTTGGATGGGGTCTCCACCTGTTCTGCTCCCGCCTGCTTTCAGCCCGACCTGTGCTTTCTTCCCCACTTTCTGGGGATCTGGGATCCGATAGTTGGATATTGGATTTGGACAACCGTCGTTCTCGCTGCCCTTCTCATGAGCCAATCTCCATCGACTCTCCCTTCTGGTGATGCCATTCCGCCCCACGGGGGCACCCTGATCAACTGCATTGCCCCGCCTGAGCAGGCGCAGGAGCTGCGTTCCAAAGCCGAACATTGCCCCATTCTTTATCTCGACGAGCGGGCCCAATCGGATCTGGAGATGATCGCTATCGGGGGCTTCAGCCCACTGACGGGGTTTATGGGGCGGGAAGACTACCAGGCCGTCCTGGAAACGATGCACCTGGCCAATGGCTTGGCTTGGTCGCTGCCGGTCACCCTGCCGGTCTCCTCGGAAGTGGCAGCGGGTCTGAAAGAGGGGCAAATGATCGCCTTGGCCAGTGCCGAGGGCAAGATCCTGGGCTTACTGGAGCTGACCGAGAAGTTCACCTACGATAAAACCCGCGAAGCCCGGCAAGTTTATCGCACCACCGATGAGCAACATCCAGGGGTAAAGGTGCTCTACGAGCAGGGATCCGTCTATTTGGCCGGCCCCGTCACCCTCCTGCAGCGGGATCCCCACCCTCTTTTTCCGGCCTACCAGATTGACCCGGCCCAATCGCGGCAACTGTTTCGGGAAAGAGGCTGGAGAACCATTGTAGGCTTCCAAACCCGCAACCCCATCCACCGCGCCCATGAATACATCCAAAAATGTGCCTTGGAGATTGTGGACGGGCTATTTTTGCACCCGCTGGTGGGGGCTACCAAAAGCGACGACATTCCCGCCGATGTGCGTATGCGCTGCTACGAGGTGTTGATCGAAAAGTACTACCCCAAGGAGCGGGTGATCTTGGCCATCAACCCTGCGTCGATGCGCTACGCCGGCCCCCGCGAGGCTATTTTCCATGCTCTCATTCGCAAAAACTATGGCTGTACCCATTTCATTGTGGGGCGGGATCACGCCGGGGTGGGGAACTACTACGGTACCTACGATGCCCAACACATTTTCGATGAGTTCCAGCCGGGGGAGCTGGGCATCATTCCCTTGAAGTTTGAACATGCTTTCTATTGCACCGTCACCGGCACCATGGCCACGGCCAAGACCAGCCCCAGCCAGCCTCACCAGCGCATTCACCTCTCAGGTACCAAGGTGCGGGAAATGCTGCGCCGCGGTGAAGTGCCCCCGCCGGAGTTTTCTCGACCAGAAGTGGCCCGGCTGCTGGCCGAAGCCATGCGAGAGCGGGGTTAACCCTGGGAATCTCCCTAAGTGGCAGTCAAAAAGGGCCTGGGACAGACCAGACCCTCTGTATTGAAAGTTGTATTGAAAAAAGTTGTATTGAAAGTTGAACTTGAACCAGATTCCAGTCGAGTATCAGGCCGGCTCCGCTAGATTGATTGTCGGGTTGCGGTCGAAGAAGCCCCAAGGTACCAGCCTAAAGCCCGTTCTGTGTACAGGCATGACGGGCCAATCCTCTGGGCGCGGCACATGGGAAACGCCCAAGGAATACCAAACCACCAGATCCTCCCCTTCTAGAGGTTGGTCGTCGCTCACCCACTTCGGCAATCCTTCTCCAGGCCCGCTTTGGTTGGGATAAGGGCCAGCAGCATACAGTTCGCCGGGCTGGTAGTGGGTAGCCCAGAAGTGGTGGGTGGCAAATCCGGCCCGCTCCCGCACGTTGGATCCCTCGACCGGCAGGAACATGGCATTGGGGCCGGGCATGAGGGCGTAGCCGGTAGGAGCGCCGAGGGCGTTGGTCTTGCTGCTGGAGACGATGACCCACTTACGGCTGCTGGCCATGTTCAAGTCCCGTACGGCCTCTTTTTCGCTGAGCAAATGCTTCTCCTCCATGATGAAGGCGTTGCCTGCCGGGTTGTCGGGGCTTTGGGGCAGGGGCTTGAGGTTCATCTCCATAACGGCATTGTCGGTGCCATCCACATCCATATCCAGCCGGAAGCTGAAGTAGTGCTGGTGGTTGGTACCGCCCACATTGGGTGCCATCAGGGGGGCAAAGGGATCCGCGTCAGCAGTCGTCACAGCATCTGTACCCTTGGCCAAGACGATTCCGGTCAGATCTGCCTGCACTTCAAAGGTGCCATCCTGGTGAAACACCCAGCTAATGCCGTAGTCGTAATTGCCGATGGCGGCGGTCATGGTCATGACCAACTCACGGCTGCGGCGCACATCGTTGCGCTTTGTGTTGTACTCGTAGTGCTTCCAGAGCATGCCGTTATCCCGCTCGTAGAGGCCAATCACCCCCGGCATCACGTAGGGCTCCCCATCGTTGTCGGCAAAGACGGCATCCAGCAACAGGCCGTTCTCCGGTACCTCCTTGCCCAGCTCCATGGTGTTGGCGAGCAAGCCAAAGTTGTATTCCCCCACATCAAAGGCGTTGCGGAAATACCAGGTTTCATCGGGATCCCCGTAGGGCACCACCATCTCCGAGAGGCTCACCCGGTAGAACACAGGCCGTTCTTCTTCTCCCTCTTGGTAGCGAGCAGTGTAGAGCACCAATCCCTCGCGCGGGTGCATCAGGTAGCGGAACTTCCAGCCTTGCCAGGTGATCTCGTTACCCTTGATGTCGTAGCTGGCGCCCTCGGGGTGGGTAATTTTTAGAGGTTTGGGGGCGGGGCGAACGCTGCCCAGAGAAGCGAGGTCGTAGTCAAAGCTCTCTTTGGAGAAGGCCACAAGGGTGTCATCGTCGATCAGCTTTGAGACTTTTCCCGTGTTCAGGTTCACAGTGGCCAAAACCCCTTCAATGGGGGCACCGTAGTAGTTCCAGTTGTCGCCTTTGTAGTAGGAAATGCCGCGACAGAAGCGATTTCCGGAGGCTTTTTCCTCTTCGCTCAAGTTGCCCGGCGCCCAACAATCCACAGCCACGCGGTCGAAATCGGTGATCCCCCGCTTGCGCATTGCCTCTTGCCAGCCGGGATCCGCCTTCACCACTTCTGCGGCCAACCCAAACTCGCTGCTCACCATCGCCGGTTGCACACCGGTCACTTCCGTCCAGCTAACCAGCTTGTTTTCCATCAGGTCGACAATGGCTTCGTGGGTGCGGTTGGCCTTCGGTTCGTAAACGATGGCAAAAGCTTCTCGGCGAAAGGGATCCCCCGGCTGAAAGCTGAGCACCTCGGCTTTGTCGGGCTCCCGCAGATCGATCAGCACAAAGGTGGCATCCTCGGCCAAGTTCTCGGCCTTGCGGATAACGCTGGCCGTCATTTTAATTTCCTCGGCAGTCAGGGGATCCAGCGGGTGAGAGGCCTTGGGGGATCCCGGCGAACTGGCGATGGTCAGAGCTACAATACCGACGCCAAATACAACTGTGATAACCAATATCTTTAGCCAACGTGGCCACTGCCGCCCAATGTTCAACATGGATAAACCCCCTTTTGGGTATGCGGATGGGGTGAGGATTGCCGGCCAAGCCCACCCCTCTAAAGTGGCCTCATTTAAGCATATGGACGGGGTTACAAGTGCATCCAACGCTACCAAGTCCGCTGCCGGCCTCTGCCTTATCCCATAAAAAACCCCACGCCAAAGGCATGGGGAGAATGCATGACGGGAATCCGGCTCTCCTACACCCTGAGGTCAAAAAGCCCTGAATAGGTGGCAACAGCCCTCATCCCGCTTCAAACCAGAGTTGTTCGGGATCCACATAATAGCAGCGGGCATTGTCCGCACAGATCAGCGCCCAGCCGTTTTGGTCGGCCTCGACCAAAGTATACTCACACTGGGGAATGAAATAGCCTTGGTGGTTTCGGGTATCGCTCTTAACCCAAACGGTCTGACGGTTCATCTTAAAGTTCCTCCCATCTGCAGTCAAAGGGGTCAAAAAAGTGAGGTTGGAAAACGGGACTCGATTCAGTGGCTATGGAAGCGGCGGCAGTGCAACACCACTGCAATATAATGAAGTGCAGCCACCGCCGAGCTAAGCATCTCGCGCCAGCCCGGAGTTCAATCTCATCAATCAACTGAGGCCGGGGAAGAGAAGCGACGAGAGCTAACCCCTATCGATAAATGGATCCCATATTGCTATTGGGTACAAGAAGTTTAGCACCAACTCCATGAGAACATTGCTAAGAGTTGTAGATTAAAATAAAAAGCTCTAGATTTTCCTAAAGTCTTGTTGCAAAACAAGGAATAGGGTCACTTAATCTTCTTCAAAGAGCCAGTTGTAAATCTTGCTCAAGTGGGGCCAAGCAGGACGGCGGTTCCCTCCCTCTTGCAGGTTGGATTTGACACCCTCAATCTGCTCGGGATCCCGTGCCAAGATTTGCTTAATGGCCTCCACCTGCTGGCGTACCCCGGTTTTTTTCAGCTCCAGCATGGCTAGGGTCAGATTCACACGGGGCTGGGCATCCACCGGATCCAACTTCACAGCAGTCTGGGCGGCCTTCAGAGCTTTTCCCGCCTGCCCCTCCAGAAGGTAGAGCCAGGACAAGCACGTCCAAGCCGCCGCCGCCTTTGGGGATCCCTTACAGATCGACTCAAAAGAGGGAATTAACGTCTTGGCCGCTTCCCCGGATTCATAGCGCCGAATCCCTTCCTGAAATAATTCTTCAATTTTTTGGCTCATCTCCCTCAATCCAGCACATTAGCTTATTGACAAAATCGACGATCTATGCATGTAAAGTCGCTCTCGCCTGCTCGCTCATCTGTTGTAGCGCACTGCCGCTGGGGAGAGGGATCCCTTCTCCTTCAGCCAGCCAGAGCCAATACTCGATATTGCCGGCAGGGCCAGTGATGGGCGACCACGTGTAGCCTTGCACCTGCCAGCCCTGGGCCACGGCCGAGCGCATCACCGTCTCCAGCACGCGGGCATGGACAACCGGATCCCGTACCACCCCCTTTTTACCCACCTGGTCTCGGCCCGCCTCAAACTGGGGCTTCACCAGCAACAGCGCCTCCCGTGGGAAACGCAACAGGTTCCACAGCGGAGCTAGCACCTTAGTCAGGGAAATAAAAGACAGGTCTACCACCGCCAAATCCGGCCAGCTCTGGGGAGGTGCCTCGCTTCCGTACAGATCCTCCGGCTGCAGATGGCGCAAGTTGGCCCGCTCCTTTAGGATCACCCGCGCATCCGTTCGCAAAGACCAGGCCAGTTGCCCATAGCCCACATCCACTCCGTAGACCCGCTGGGCTCCCCGTTTCAACAAGCAGTCTGTAAAACCTCCTGTGGAAATGCCCGCATCCAAACAAATACGACCCTGCACCTGAACAGGAAAAGTTTGCAGCGCCCCCTGTAGCTTTTCTCCCCCCCGTGAGACAAAAGCAGGCCCAGACTGGACTTGCACCGCTGGATCCCCGCTCACCCAGGTTCCAGGCTTTTCCGCCCGCACCCCATTTAGAAAGACTTCTCCTGCCAAAATGGAGCGTTGCGCTTGCTGGCGTGAGGAAAAATATCCGCGCTCCACCAACCAGCTATCCAGACGCACCCGCTTGGCCATCTCGCCGGTGCCTCACCTTGCATAGATCTTCCCGCCCATTAGAATAGGCGAGCGGGATCCCAACTGACCAGAATTGAGGGATCGCCAACAGCAGATTAGCCGAACCGTCCGCTCACGTACTCTTCCGTTTCCCGATGGGCGGGAGAGTTAAAGATTTTCTCAGTGCGGTTAAACTCCACCAGCCGTCCGTAGCGAAACCCCTCTTCGTCGACTTCAGTGTTGAAGAAGGCGGTAAAGTCGGAGACCCGCGCTGCCTGCTGCATGTTGTGGGTAACGATAATGATCGTGTAGCGACGGCCCAGTTCCTTGAGCAACTCCTCAATGCGCAACGTGGAGATTGGATCCAACGAGGCACAGGGCTCGTCCATCAGGATCACCTCTGGTTGGATGGCCAAGGTGCGGGCAATGCAGAGGCGCTGCTGCTGTCCCCCCGAAAGGGAGAGGCCGCTCGTCTTCAACTTGTCTTTCACCTCGTCCCAGAGGACGGCCTGACGCAATGCGCGCTCTACCAGCTCATCCAAGTCTCCTTGGTAGCCGTTGATCCGTGGCCCAAAGGCAATGTTGTCGTAGATGGACTTCGGGAAGGGGTTGGGCTTTTGGAACACCAGGCCAACTCGCCGCCGCACTTCAGCAGGATCTACATCGGGATCGTAGATGTTTTTCCCGTGAAAAATTACGGATCCCTCTACTCTCGCCCCCGGGATCAGATCGTTCATGCGGTTAAAGCAGCGCAGCAAAGTACTCTTGCCGCAGCCGGAAGGGCCAATAAAAGCAGTGATGTGATTCTTGGGAATCTTCAGAGAAACCTGCTTCACCGCCAAATGAGAGCCGTAGTAAACACTGACTGCTTGCGTTTCCAGCTCAACAGTTAACTTGGCAGACTTCTTAGAGGAATCAGGAGTGCCGGGAAATGGAGGGCGCATAGGAATACCAGAGGTAGACGTTGCTTCAGAACCCAAACTCAAAATCGAAGAATAGTGAGGCAAAAATCTCAGAAGAACCAGATCAGATAGTAATGGTTTCCTGACGACGACTCAGCAGCAGCCGGAAACTGATCGTGGTGATCAAAACCAGAATCACCAAAGCCAAGGCTCCTCCCCAAGCAATTTTCTGCTGGTTCTCGAAGGGAACAATGGCAAAGTTGTAGATCAGCACCGCCAACGAGGCTACTGGCTTCAGCAGACCATTAGGCCATAGAAAGCTGAACAGAGCAGTAAAAATTAGAGGTGCAGTCTCCCCAGCTGCTCGGGCAATGGCCAAGGTCACTCCCGTCAGAACGACCGGCAAAGCAGCTGGCAAAACGACCCGAAACACAGTCTGCACCCGCGAAGCTCCCAAGGCGTAGGCGGCAGCCCGAGTGTCCGCCGGCACCAAGCGCAGAGCCTCCTCGCAGGAGAGGATGATGATCGGCAAAGTCAATACCGATAGAGCTACTCCGCCAGAAAGGGCAGAAAAGGTCTTGGTGGAAAGCACCAGCACCCCATAGGCGAACACGCCAGCGATGATGGAAGGAACCCCCGTCAGCACTTTGATAATGAAACGCAGAGATGATGCTGTAGAACTGTTCTGGCCGAACTCCGAGAGATAGATCGCAGCAAATAGACCAATAGGGAAAGTGATTGTAATGGCAATCGATACCACAATGATCGTTCCCAGCACAGCGTTGCCAAAGCCGCCTACCTGATCGCCAGGAGGAGGAGGAAGCTGGGTTAAGGTCTGCCAATTGAAGCGCTCAATGCCATTGACGAAAACATAGTAAAGGATGGAAGCGAGCACAAAAATCGCAAAAATGCTGGAAGCAAAGATCAGGCCTGTCATCACCCAGTCCAGCACGACGCGCTTGGATCTGACTTTGCGTTTGAACAAATTGGCCTGTGCTGCCACTTGTGTCGCCATGTTCCTCTACTCCCGAGAAGCCGTCAAAGCAAACTTGACCTGACGAACCATCAGCTCAGCGATGATGTTGACCACCAGCGTAATGACCAGCAAGATCAAAGCCGCATACATCAGAGCCGAGATCTGCTCGTCGGCTGCTTCTGCAAACTCGCTGGCCAGCAATGCAGGGATGTTGCTGGCAGGGGCCAAAAGCGAGACTCTAATCCCCCGCGCATTGCCAATCAGCATTGCCACCGCCATGGTCTCGCCCAGGGCGCGTCCCAAACCCAGCACCACAGCCCCCAACATACCCCCAATCGCAGCCGGTAGTACCACTCCAAAAATGGCTTCCCATCGCGTAGCCCCCATCGCATAGGCAGCCGCGCGCAGCTCAGGAGGAACAGCCACCAAAACCTCTCTGGCGATGGCCGTGATGATGGGGATGATCATGATCCCCAAGACAACCCCTGCCGTCAGCATCCCCGGCCCAATCGGTGGTGTGCTGAAAATGGGAAGCCAATTGAAGTTCTCGTACAGGAACATCTGAACGGGGCGGAAGAAGGGGATGAAGACAAACAATCCCCAAATGCCGAACACCACACTGGGAATAGCCGCCAACAGCTCAACCACAATGATCAGAGCCAGACGCAAGGACTTCGGAAGAAAATCCTCGCTCAGAAAAATAGAGATGCCAAAGCTAAAAGGAACCCCCACAATCAGAGCGATGAGAGAAGTCACTAGCGTGCCGTAGATCTGTGGCCAGGCCCCATAGATATCCTCGACCGGATCCCAGGTGGTGCTCCAGAAGAAACTCAGTCCAAACTTGCTGATAGCTGGCAAAGACTGAATGCCGATCGCCAGAGCAATCCAGAGCAGCAGGAAGGCCGAGAAAAACACGGCAATCCGCGTAGCCCAGATAAAAACCTGGTCGCGCCGGCGCTGGAAAACCGGCCGAGGCCGAAACATAGAACTGCTGTCAGAAAAAAAGGTATTCATCCGCCTGAAGCCAGAAGTGGTTGGTAAGAGTTTTTACGGGGTAATGCCTTCCAGCGCAGCCAGAGCTTTTTGCCGCGTTTCTTCCGGCAGAGGGACATATCCCAACTGCTCAGCGAAAGCCTGCCCCTCAGTGAGGCCGTAGCGGAGAAACTCTTTAACGGCCTTGGAAGTCTCGGCTTTGGGGTAAACCTTGTAGGCAAGGATCCAGGTGTAGCCCACAATAGGGTAAGAGTCTTCCCCAATAGGATCCGGATCGACCCCCAGCAAACGCTCGTCGAGCTGAATTCTGGCCAGCGCCGCTTTCTCCGTCTCGACGTTGGGAGTTACAAACTTGCCTGCCCGGTTTTCCAGACGGGCAATGTTCAGGTTGTTGAGCTTGGCAAAGCCGAATTCCACGTAGCCAATCGAGCCAGGAATTTGCTTGATCTGCTCGGAAACCCCTTCGTTCCCACGCGCCCCTACGCCGGTTGGCCAGTTTACCGAAGGGCCGCGACCCACCTTTTGCTTCCACTCTGGGCTAATAGCGTTGAGGTGAGTGGTGAAGATATCGGTGGTACCACTTCCATC
>NZ_JANSIL010000113.1:0-14720 GCF_047462015.1 Synechococcus sp. R5-13
CGATGCTCACCTGGGCGCACTATCGGTTCAAGCAGTTCCTGAAGTTTCAAGCCCAAAAGAAAAACGTGGTTGTCGTGGAAGTATCGGAAGCGTACACCAGCAAAACCTGTACCAAGTGCGGGCACATCCACACCAAGTTGGGTGGCGCAAAGGTGTTTAGATGCCCAAAGTGCAACCATAGGCTGCCACGAGACTGGCAAGGCGCTCTGGGTGTAATGCTCAGGGCTTTGCGGGATACCGCCTTTCTGTTCAGTAATGGACAGAATGCTATCGCTGCACCGTTGAGCAGTAATGGTCAGCAGTGTTCAGCGTAAATGTATCAGTTTTGCCTGCTGCATCAGAAGTTAACTGGGGATCCCCATGTCTGGGCAAGATGTCCATTAGGATGAGTTCCAGGGGCTGGCCAGCGCGGGGAACCGGCGTAAAGTGGGCAAAGTGGGATCTGCCGAGCGCTGGGTTATGGGGAAAGCTTCAACAAACTCGCAGGCGAGGTTGCAACACCATGGCACCAACTTGGCAAACCGATGGGCACACTTGGTTCCTTCTGCCCCCTCAACCCCGCGCCGTCGTTCACTTTCTGGGTGGAGCTTTTGTGGGAGCTGCCCCGCAAGTGTTCTACAGCCGCCTGCTGGAAGAACTGGCCCGTATGGGCATGGCCGTTGTTGCTACTCCCTACACCACAGATATTGATCACGCCCAACTGGCGCTCAACGCAGCCCAATCTTTGCACAGAAGCCTGCAAAGCAAGGGTTTGCTGGAGTTGCCCCTGTTTGGTTTGGGTCATAGCCTGGGCTGTAAGTTGCAGATCCTCTCCTGTCTAGCCGTTCCTTCTCTGGGATCCCAGCGGCGAGGCAATATTTTCCTGGCCTACAGCAATGCCGGGCTAGATCGGGCTTTGCCATTGCTGCGGCTGTTGGCTCAAGCTTGGCCTCAACAACAGCTTGCCGATCTGTGGCGGATGTGGATGGGATCCTCCTCGCCGCCTGTGAACCTGTGGTTGGAGTTCGAGCCTTCCCCAGCAGAAACCAACCGCTTAATTGAGGAGCAGTATCCGGTTAGACACAACCTGCTCGTAGAATTTCGACAGGATGATATTGACGACATTCCTCTGCTCTACCAACAGCTTTGCCGCAAGTATCAAGGCTATACCGAGTGGCAGCATCTCGAGGGGGATCACCTCACTCCACTGGGTTTTAGCTATCCTTTCCAAGTCGGGGAGGAGTTCAGCCCCATCGATGCTTTTGGACAGTTGATCTACCAGAACCTACTGGCCCCCAACCACCAAATGATCCGAAGCATCCGAGCCTGGCTGGCAACCCAATTGGCCCATTGACATTCTTCCCACGGCTCAAGTCAACGGATTTTTTCACAGCTTGCAGGATTTCTCCCGCTCACTGTTGGCAAGCGGGCGGCAGGTCTTGCTACTCCATCCTTGCGGATGCAGGAGGATGCCATAACCCCAGATACTTTGGCCTTCCATTTCAAACTAGATTGAAACACTCCCTAAGCGTTCTCCGCTGCCGCCCTACCCCCAGCAAGAGAGGGGAGCTAGATGGAAATGTTTCATTCCGGCTTAAAACGACTATAAAAGCTGCGTCACAACCTCGCTAGCGGAGCTACTGCATTGGTGTAGCTCATGACCGCCCATTTACTGATCAAGCCAGCTCAAATCGGAGAGCAGATCTTGAGAGTAGGAAGAGGGGGACTGCGCTTGCAGATGAAACAACATCTGCAGGGTATCGCTCATCAGAAAGTAACAGGTCAAGACGCCGCCGGCAGCCACAGCCACCAGTGTCCCTGCCAACATGCGCGAGAACTCCTGACTCTGAAAAGCCTGCTCCATCAAGCGCAGCGCCCAGAATCCCAGGAGGACAACAATGGCAAGGATGATCAACATATCGTAATTTATTGTAACAAGCCTGCTGCTCAACGGCCATTGACAGAATTGAATAAGAACATAAGGACTCCCCTTGTCCCTCATGCTCCATGACTCTGAGTCAGTGTACAGAAGGGCTTGGCGTGCCTGGATTTGCAGCCCTTTTCGGTTGCCCTTGCTGCAGGCCATGAGCACAAAAGGGATCCCACCAGCGAAGATTGCAGGTTGGGCCGGCGTTCAAGCGGGCTACAGCCGACGCCCGTTATCGGAAATGCGGGTGGATCAGGAGCTGATGTGGCTGATTCAGGTAGGGCTGTTGCGACGGGAAGTGGATGGGCAGGGGATCACCGACCGGTACCGTCTGGCACCTCTGGGTCGGCAGTTGTTGCAAGATCTGGAGAGGGATGAAACTTTTGCCGGGATCTCGGCAAGCTGGGCAGACCGCCTGCGCAATAGGCTGACCCGCTGGCGGCTGCTCCCCTGAGGATCCCCTACACTGGATCCAACTTTCAACGCCGATCTCGAGGGGGGATATGGTACGGCCAAGGTTGATGCGTGTGCCCGGATCCCTGGCACTCCAACGTCCACTCCAAACCTCTTTGCAGCGGCGCAGCCAAGCAATTAACCGGCGCAGCAAGTCTATCTACCGCAAAACCCGCTCCCTCTACCGACGCAACTTGCCCCTTTACCTGCGTAATTTGCTTTTGCAATACCGCACCAGCCTCATCTACAACCTCAAAGCCAGGCCTGTCAGCAGAACCCGTCGAGGATAGCAAGCCCCCCTCTGGATCCCAGCACAACAGTCTTCACCCCGTCGGAGTTGGTGATGGAGATTGTCCACCCCCAAGCCTGTGTAACCCCGTAGGAGGGGTACTTCTTGCAGGAGACTATTGGATTGTGAAGCGGCCAATTCCTACCTTCTCGCCGTTGACATGAATCTCGACGCGGTAGCGCCCGGTGTAGGGTTGGCTGAAGCTCAGAAAGCCTCGCACGGTATCGGCCAAGGGATCCCAGGGAACATCTAGCCTGCGGATCAGTTGCTCGCCCCCGGCTTCTCCGCCCTCGTAGTACCAGAGTATCTCCACCTTGGCGTTGACAGGAAGGTTGCCCACCGGCAAGATGGCCCAGATCAACGTGTCGGTGGTCTTGAACTCGGTTGTGGCCTCGCCAGGGCTGCCGTCCCCCCGACCTCGGTACAGGCCGATTGTCCTTAGCCCCGCCCCTTTGGGGATCTCTCCGCTGTAGGCACGGGCATCTGCTTGCGCTTCCTGACCTAGGCGATCCAGCTCGGCCAGCAAATCTTCCTGCTGCTTCAGGGCATCGGTTGCTTCCTGCAGCCACTGGGCGATCTGCCGCTCTGCGGTTGGGGCTTCCGAAACCGGGGAAGAAGGCTGTGCAGCCGCCCCGCTGAGGTTGCGAATGGGAAAACCCTGAGCTGTCCCCACCTCGCTGCCCAGTAAGTTCAGCCAGCGGCTTCGCACTTCGGACGTCATCTCTGGCTTTGCGGCATAGGCAATGCGCACACTGCCGCTTGGGCCTCGGGTGATCCGGCCAATCTCATGTTCCTCAACTCCACTCACCGTTCCACGACAGCCAGCACTGCGAAACTCGTAGAGCACATCTTCTTCGCTCTCCCGATGAAACTCCCAAGTCGTTTGGGGACAGTTGGCCAGGATGTTGTCCCGCATGTGGTTGGCGAGAAAGCGCGGCGAGCCCTGGACATGAACGTCCATGACGGAGAGCATCTCTCTCCAAGAGGCCAAGCTCTCTCCAGGCCGTATGAGAAGGGTTAGAGTAAGCCCTTCCAGAGCTTGATGATCGGCGAAAACCCATTCCCCCGAATCCCCTTCGATAACAACGTTTCCCGAGGGGCTGATGAAAGCGGATGCAAACAGCAGGCTGGCAAAAAGATTCAACACAATGCCCTTCCTTATCCTGGGATTTGTACTTGAAAATGAGATAGGACGACTTTCAAGCCACTCACTGGGCAAGCAAAGAAGGGCTGGACAAAGAGGCTAGAGTCTTCGTCGTTGCCGTTTGCAAGGCTCACCTCAGGAAAATCTCGATAGATCCCTACAGCTTGATTTTGCTGACCTTACCAAAACGTCAATTGACCCCCCCCAAAACATTGACCAGCCTAGCACAATTGAGCTCAATTCTGAACCCCACTTTGCAGAAATGCCGTGTTTTTCTGATGAGTATATCCATTTACATTGAACAGATATCAGCCTGTTCGTTCAGAAACCTGAAGCTCCCTGTATGGCAATCGAAAGCTGGTCACTTTAGTAGGTTACTGTGGCCAACTGAAGAGGAGATCTTTCCGATGATCAACCAGTTATCCCCCAAGGTCTCCAGCCGCGGCTCCACCAGTTGCCAGCTTTGGTTGACATCAGGGATCCCCTCGCCTGCTACCGGGGTTGGCGCAGCGGCTCCCCCCAGGATCTTGGGAGCGATAAAGGCGGCTACTTTCTGGATCGCCCCATCTTTGAGGGCTGCCCAGGCCAGCGTGCCCCCGCATTCCCAGAGGGCACTCAGACACCCCCGCTGAAAGAGCACCTGTGCCGCCCGCGAGGGGGTTACTTGGGGCAGATGCAGCAGCTCCACCCCCTGCTTGGCCAGGGATCCCCACAAAGGATGGGTTGCCACAGCTTCTGTGATCACCAACGTCGGCGCTTCTTCCACCTGCCACAGATGGGCGACGGGAGGTAGGTTCAGGGAACGGCTGAGGACCACCCGCAACGGCTGGGATCCCTGCAACTCCGCCAGACGACAGGTGAGGCGCGGATTATCCTGCCAAACGGTTCGGGATCCCACAATCACCGCATCGTGCCAGGCCCGCTGTTGGTGAACCCATTGCCGCGCCAGAGGGTTGCTGATCCAGCGGCTGTGGCCGGTGGCGGCGGCGCTCTTGCCATCCAGGGTCATGGCGTATTTCAGCAGGCCGAAACACTGTTGCCGCACAATGGCGAAGGCAAACCCCTCGTTCAGCTCCTGGCACTCCCGCTCCAGCACTCCCACCGTCACGTCGATCCCCGCCTCCTGCAGGCGTCGGATCCCTTTGCCAGCCACCAAGGGATTGGGATCCTGCATCCCCACCACAACCCGCCGGATCCCGGCAGCTAGGATGGCCTCGGTACAGGGAGGGGTACGGCCATAGTGGTTGCAGGGCTCCAGGTTGACGTAGAGCGTTGCCCCTCTGGCCAGGGATCCCGCCTGTTGCAGAGCCAACACCTCGGCATGAGGCTGCCCTGCCCCCGGATGAATGCCTTCTCCCACCACCCGATCCTCCTGCACGATCACGCAGCCCACCCGTGGATTGGGAGAGGGACGCTGAGGTGTGGAACGGGCCAGGGATAGACACCGTTCCATCCACTGCTGATCCGAAATCATAAAATGGGCATCCGCTCCAGAGCGGCTCAAGCCGGTGACAAGGCTGCCAACTTGCGGTTGAAAGCTGCAATTGCCTTGGATTCTAGCTCTGCCACCTGCAATGCGTAGTCGCGGGCGCGGGCCTTTTGTTCGTTGCTGACAATCTCTCCCGAACGCAGGCGATCCAACAAATCTGAGGGATCCAACACCCCATCCATCGGGAAGCGGCCCAGATGAATCATGATCGGCAGGCATATTCTTCGCCAAGAATCAGAGCGGAAGTGAGCGTGGGTGATTCCCTCTCTCCCAGCTTGAGGGTGGGACGAGCCTTGCGGCCAACCACCACCTGGCGATGGGCCTCGATCACTGCTCTGGCCCGATCTAAATCTTGATTTTTTGGATCCACGGCCAGCCTGAGGCGATGGGCGATGAAATCCGCAGTGGCGATGTAGAGCAGAGAAGGATCAAAGCATAAGCCCGCGTCTGGGCAGTTGACGCCACCGTTGCACAAAACGCCGGGAAGGTGATCCCCGCCTCCACCACCGTGGTCACCCCTGAGCGGATCCCCACCTCATCCGCAGGCAAACAAAAATCCCCCACTGATGTAAAAACATGGGTGTGAATATCGATCCAGCCAGGGGTGAGGAGCTGCCCTCGCAAATCCACAACTTCTGCCCCACAGACAGGCAGGTGGCGTCCAATTGCAGCGATCTTGCCCTCCTCCACCCGCAGTTGCCCGATCTCGTCCAATCCCTGGTCGGGATCCAGCAGATGTGCGTTGATAAACAGGGTGGCAGCCACCAGAACTCCTGTCAACAAGGCGTTAGACCGGTATTGCGGCAAGGTAAAACACTTTTTTCTTGCAATTTGTAGGCTCAACTACAAAATCCGCCATCGGGAAGACCGCAATCTGAGCGTGATACCTGCTACATCTGCCGTTTCGACAAACAGGCTCTAATATTGGGATGGTTGTTCTAGGAGCTGCCTTCATGACCTCTTCCCCCCACCTGACCGCTGCAGAGTGGGCAGCGGGTTCTGCCAACGGGCTGAAGGAGGCCTCCCTGCTTGGGGAACGGGATCCCTTGGCCCATTCCCTCCAAGTCCACGAAACCTTCAACCGCAGGAACAACCTGTTAAACCGTCGCCTGCAACTGGTGGAAGAACTCTGGGAATCGGTGATCCTGCAGGAGTGCGGTCAGTCTCTGGTGGATCTGTTGCAGCGACTGCGTTCCATGTGTTCCCCAGAAGGACAAGCCCTGGAGTACCCGATCCCAGAGGTACTACAAATTATCGAGTACCTCAGCCTCGACGCCACCATCCAAACGGCACGGGCCTTTGCCCTCTTCTTCCAGTTGATCAACATTGTTGAACAGCACTACGAACGGGCAGAAGACTCGGACATGCGCATGGTGGATAGCCAACAACGTACCGTGCGAGAAAACGAAAAATTTGAACGGCTGTTCCCTTACCTGCGGGCTCAAGGGGTGCCGCCGGGCCTACTGCGCAGATTGCTGGAGCAGTTGCACATTCGCATGGTTTTTACCGCCCACCCCACCGAGATCGTCCGCCACACCATTCGCGAGAAGCAACGGGCCTTCTCTCGCTTGCTCAGCCAACTGGATTGGGCAGAACAAACCCAGCCTTTGCAGGCCCAGATGATAAAAGAACAGATGGCGGAAGAAGTCTTGCTTTGGTGGCGTACCGACGAGTTGCATCAGTCCAAGCCGACTGTTTTGAACGAAGTCGATTACACCTTGCACTATTTTGAAGAGGTGTTGTTTCAGGCCATCCCCCTGCTGCACGAGTACCTCAGCCGCAGCTTGAAAAAGGCTTTTCCCAGCGTCGAGCCGCCGCCGGCAGGATTTTGCAACTTCGGCTCATGGGTAGGCGGGGATCGGGATGGCAACCCTTCCGTTACCGCCGATGTGACTTGGCAAACGGCCCGCTATCAGCGCAACCTCATCCTGGGCAAGTACATCGAATCGGTGAAGGCTCTCACCAAAACCTTGAGCATTTCCCTGCATTGGGGGGATGTGGACAGCCAACTGCTGGATGCCCTTGAGCAGGATCACCGCCTCATGCCCGAGGTTTACGAATCGTTTTCGCTGCAATATCGCCAGGAGCCTTACCGCCTCAAGCTCAGCTACATTCAGCGGCGGCTGGAGTTGACGCGGGAGCGCAACCGCAACTTGGCCGACTCCGCTTGTTTGCCCACCCCTCCCCCTGTGGACAACGCCTATGCCAACGCAGAAGAATTTCTGGCCGACTTGCAGCTTATCCAGAAAAGCTTGAAAAACAGCGGCCTTTCCTGCCGTCAGTTGGATCATCTCATTCAACAGGTACAGGTGTTTGGCTTTCACCTGGCCCATCTGGATATCCGCCAAGACAGCAGCTACCACGAAGCCGCTCTCACGGAGATTTTCGAGTACCTGCGCATTTTGCCGCGCCCCTACAGCGAGATGACGGAAGAGGAAAAAACCGCCTTTCTCCTGCAGGAGCTGCAAACCCGTCGGCCTCTGATACCGCTGGAGATCGCCTTTTCCGAGAAAACGGCAGAGCTGATCGCCACCTTTCGCACCCTGCGCCGCATGCAGCAGGAATTCGGCTTGGCCATTTGCCAAACCTATGTGATCAGCATGAGCCGCCAGTTGAGCGACCTGTTGGAGGTGCTGCTGATGGCCAAGGAGGTGGGGCTCTACGATCCCATTAGCGGTCGCGGATCCCTGGCGGTGGTGCCGCTGTTTGAGACCGTCGAAGACCTGAAGCGGGCCCCGGAAGTTTTGCGGCAGTTGCTGGAGATCCCTTTCTATCGCCAGTACTTGGCTCAGCAGGGAAATCTGCAGGAGGTGATGCTGGGCTACTCCGACAGCAACAAAGATTCCGGCTTTTTGAGCAGCAACTGGGAGATTTACAAAGCTCAACAACGCCTGCAGACGGTGGCCGAATCCTATGGCGTGAAGCTGCAAATCTTCCATGGCCGGGGTGGTTCGGTGGGCCGTGGGGGGGGCCCGGCTTACGAGGCCATCTTGGCTCAGCCAGGGCGCAGTGTGGGGGGCCGCATCAAAATTACCGAACAGGGAGAGGTGCTGGCCTCTAAGTATTCCCTCCAAGATCTGGCCATTTTTAACCTAGAAACCGTTACCAGCGCTGTGATCCAGGCCAGCCTGCTGCGCACCTACCCCAACGACCTGCACGAGTGGTCGCGCCTAATGGAATCCTTGGCGGATCGCTCCCGGCAGGTGTATCGCAACCTGGTCTATGAGCAGGAAGGTTTTGTGGAGTTTTTCCACGAGGTCACCCCCATTGAAGAGATCAGCCAACTGCAGATCAGCTCCCGTCCTGCCCGCCGCAGCGGCAGCCAGAAGGATATTGGATCCCTGCGGGCCATTCCCTGGGTATTTAGTTGGACGCAAAGCCGCTTTCTCCTGCCGGCCTGGTATGGAGTTGGCACCGCCCTACAGGAATACGTGGCCAAGGGCGAGCACAACCTCAACCACCTGCAGCACCTGTATCGCGAATGGCCTTTCTTCCGCATGGTGATCTCCAAAGTGGAGATGACCTTGGCCAAGGTGGATTTGCAAATAGCGCGTCACTACGTGCGGGAGATGAGCTCTCCAGAACGTCTAGAGCGGGCGATGGAGCTGTTTGAGTGTATTGCCCAAGAAATGCACCGCACCCGCACAATAGTGCTGCAGATTACGGGTCACAGCGAACTGTTGGAGAACGACCCTTATTTGAAGCGCTCGGTGCAGTTGCGCAACCGCTCTATTGTGCCCCTCGGCTTTATCCAAGTCTCCCTCCTCAAGCGCCTGCGAGAGCATCAGGGATCCCGTACCGGGAGAACGCGCTACAACCGAGCTGAACTTCTGCGTGGGGCTCTGCTCACCATCAACGGCATTGCCGCCGGGATGCGCAACACGGGCTGAGGGATCCAACCGGATTCACCACACCTCCCAAGCAAGGCTGGCGCTGTCCCTATTGAGTTTCAGAGCAGTGTCGAGAGCTTATCAGAACAGATCGTCATCGTACTCTTCTGGCTCCACTTCTACTGGCTCTACTTCGACAACGCGGCGGGAAGGACGGCGGGGAGGTTCATCCGCGTAGCTTTCCCCTTGGTCTTGGGGCAGCCGTGGGGGACGGCGGCGGGTAGCTGTACCTGTGCTGCGCTCTTCCTGCACATCCACATCCTCTGGATACTCTCCGGCAGGGCGACGGGGGCGACGGGCCTCTGGCGGCGGAGCCGGCTCATCGTAGTCGGTGTCCTGACGCGAGCGGGATCCTGGTTCCTCGTAATACTCATCCCCTTCGGGTCGGCGGCGTGGACGCACACGGGTATCGCCGGTCAGTTGGGGCCTGGGGCGACGGCTAGGATCTTCACCACTGCGCCCAGGAATGGAGCGACTGTAAGAGGATGTATCGCGGATACGGGATCCCTCGGCTCGAGTGGAAACCGTGCGTCCTTGGGCATAGCCATCCGGGGGATAGGTGCGGCTGAAGCCTTGCCGCCGAACGGTCGGACGAGCCCCGCCCACCTGCCGTGCTTTTTCGCTTAAGAGAATCCGCAAACGGAAGGTTTCGATGGCAAACCAGCCGGCCATCACCGCCAGCAACACCTGCGCAAAGAACAGCAACGGGATGAGCCGCTGACCTTCCAAGAGCAAGCAGACGGAATAGATCAGGCCCATCGTGGCAAAAATCACGTCATACTCAGCGGAGGCCTCGCGCTTGATGAACCGAACCGCGAAGATGGCTCCACTGGCAATCGCCACCAGCGCTGCCATCAAAAAGTAGGGGCTTTGGGTGAGAAACATGCCAGGGATCCCTAAACGATGAAGACGGGAGAGCGTTGAGCCTTATCCATTCCACAGCCGATCCTAGCATTGATCCTCCTGGTGGCACGGACAACAAAACCCAGGTTTGGGTGTAGGGACGGGATCCCTCTTCAATAAAAGGGATCGGTGCTAAAATCGGCAGCATCTTCCTGCATGTTCCATGCTGTATCTGGCACGGGTACACAAAAAAAGTCTCTTCGGCCAGGGGGAGCTGCAGCTCTTGGCCCGGCAGGCCGAGGACGGGGTTTGGATGCCGCTGCGCCAGCCAGAATGGGTCACCTGCAAAGAGGTTGGCCCTTACAACATTGGGGTGTTGCTGCTGGTTGAGCTTTCGGAAGAGCGGCAGGTACGGCGGGTGGAAGAGGCAGCCATGAAGCTGGTGGAGATGTTGCACAACCTATCCCGAACCCACAGTCTGGTGGATCTGTCGGAGATTGAAAGCTGGCGGCAATCCTTGACTCGGCAAAGCCAGGAGCTAAGCCGTCGCGAAGCAGAGGTGGCCGCTCGCCAAGAGCAACTGCAACAGTGGGAAAACCGTCTGCGAGAAAAGCTGTCTCCTTGAGCTCTCAGATCTACTCTTATCTTAAGTAGAGTCATTTTAAGCTAATTGAGAAGCCCCCCAAGTGCTCTGTGCCGCTGCCATCACCCCATCTCCCAAAAAGAAAGGGGAGCTGGATGGAAATGTTTCATACCTGTTTAAAATGACTGTAAGTCCAAGTAAGTCTATGAGTGAATCTGGATGTTCTGCGCCTTCCCAAATCAGTAGTGATACGACCCGGATCAACTTGAGTTAAGCCATTCTTTTCCCCCAGAATAAGCGGGGCAAATCCGGGATCCATCATGCCCCATGTTGCCCATGGCAACAGACTGTCCCACCTCCAGTGTAGAAATCCCCCGACTTTAGTCGGTGAGAGTGTCAACCCTGTGCTGGTGCTGTATGGATCGATCAAACAGTGCTGAGATCTGGCCTTAACTCGCGGGCACCTCGCAGATAAACATGCTGCATGTCCGCTTGAGCAAGTGGAGTATTCAACTGGATCAAAACCCGAATGCAACGGGGTAAGTCGCTGCTCACCTCCATCTGTTGTACATCCAACAGAGGCACCGACTCCCAGCCAGGGCGACGACGAGCAAACTGGGCGGGAAAAGCTGCATTTAAATCAGGGGTAACGGAAAAAATAACGCTGACTAGTTCAGCCGGATCGAGGGCGTTGCGGTGCTCTAGCGTATCCAGCAGCTCAGCCACCGCCGCGCCAATGGCCTCGGCACTGTTTGTAGGTACGGTGATGGCTCCCCGAATTGCTCTGACTCGCCACCCCAATGGCCACACCCTCGCGCGCTTGAGCTCGCCTTGCTTCCAGAAAATTATACAGACTCATCCCTGTTGGGATCCCATCCCTCTGGGGAAAACCAGCCCCCATCGCCTAGCTGGGCTGCAGGAGCTTTTCCAGGATCTGCTCGTGGCTGAGGCCGGAGTCCACCCAGGCTTCTCCCTCTTTGAGGCGCGCAGCAGCGGTTACGACAAACAAATTGCTCTCTGCTCCCAAAGCCTCGCTGGCAGTTTGCACGCAGAGCAAATCCTGGCCGGTTAGCTGGCTAAACCAGGTGGCCAACAGCCCTGCCTCCAAAAAGCCCATCGGCCGCTTGAAATGGGGAGGGGTGACAGCAGCGAAGGGGGAATTGCGAATCGACACCACCAGCACTCCTTGATCTTTGTAAGTCCAGTCGATCTCGATCAATCCCCAGCCATGAGCTTTCCAGGCTTGTCTCAGACTTTGCAGAAAGGTGCCCATCTCCAGCTCGGCCAAAGGCTTCTGGTAGTAGTCGGAGAGTTCTTGGGCAAAACGGCGGAAAAACTCCTTGCCCCACATCCGACCACAGTTGCGCAACACCAAACGAGCAGCCTGGCCGGTCTCGTATTCCAGGCCCGTGTAGATGCCCCGCAGCAATGCCTCTGGAAGGGCCAAGAGACGTTCACCGTGGCGACTTTCCAGTAAGCCCGATTCCAAATCGCTTCGCAGATAGGCGCTGGGTGCATAGTAGTTGGCCAAAACAGGCGTATAGGGATCGAAGTTGACTGAGCCATTGGAGATAGAGCTAGTGCCGGTCATAAGGGATCCCCTGGTTATCCAATCCAAGTCGTTATTGAGCTCTAAGCATCCAAATAGGAGCAGGGTGCAGTTGACAGTTCGTTGGTTGTTGAGCTGGGAGAACGGTTGTTTACGCTCCAAATCTTATGGCGATCCCTCCAGCAATTGAATACCCCTTGGGCAGATTTACTACAACGCTAACATTAACTCCAACGACACTGAAGTCTCCGGCTAGTTGAGATAGAGCGCTCTAGCACCGAAAAATGCAAAAAGCAAAAAAGTATCTATCTCTAAAACAGCAAGGCCACCTGTACCTGGGTGATTAAGGGGCGGATAAACTCCAACTCTCCAGGAGCCAAATGGTCTCTCAGCTCTTGCTGGAAAATCCGATAGGCAACCTCATAAACCCTCTGCAGTCCGTACAGGCGCACCTCTTCCTCCATCCACTCGAGCAGCCGCTCTTTCAGGAGGTTTTCGTCCTGCAGCAACATGGCCATAGCGCTGTGACGCAGCAGCAACAGCAGGTGTCGCCGGCACAGATCCAACACTTGGGGAGAAAGGTCGGGCATCTCCTTTTGCAGGGCATCTAGGGTTTTACTCACCACCTGGCTCTCCCGTTCCCGCAAAACTCGGTACACATGTTGTCGTTTTGGCCAGCCGAGAACATAGGCCTTCAGATGCTCCAGCTCCTCTGGCTTGAGGTAGCGGGCTTCCGACTCGATCAGCATCTGCTCCAAGGGGCTTACCATCTCGCTTCTTCCGGATGTCAGTGGGTGCTAGGAGATTCAAAACAGGCTGAACAGATCCGCCAAGGTGATCTGCTCTTCTTCCGGCTCGGGTTCCGGTGCTGCCGACAGGGATCCCAGAGAATGCGCGGCCAAACTCAGGGGATCCCCCGCCCAGGGGATGGAACCAAAATGCTCCCGCACTTGCAGAAAAGGCATCGGCAGAGAGCGCATCTGTAGGGGGCGGTTATCCCAATTTAGACGGGCAAAAAAGCTCTGCACCGAATCTTCTAAAGCAATCTTCCAGGTCATGCCTTGGCTACTCCCTGGCCTGAACGCAATTTTTGGGCAATTTCGCTGGCACTGGCCCCTTCGTTTAGCCAGAAGGCAGCCGCATCAATGCGATCTTTGCTGCCGAGCAAAAACTTGCAGTAGCTTTCTCCCATGGAGTAGCACTGGATCTCGATGCAGTTGAGCTGCCGTTCCACCATGGTGCTAAAAAAGCCGGCAAACAATCCGGCGTAAAGATGACAGACAGGTTTGCCCACATCCCCCAGGGTGCGGGCCACGGCGGAGTCAAAGAGGTTGATGAAAATAAACCCTTGCCGCCGACTCTCGGTTTCTACCTCCCAGCGCCCCCATCCTTGCGAGGTCAGAGGCCACCACCAGGTTTCCAAGAGAAACATGAGATTACTCTGCTTGGGGTGGCGCCGATATTCCTCCTCAAACCAGCGGGAAAAATGGACAGCATCGTTGCGTCCCCACTCTCGGCCAATGGTGTACATCAGAGAAGCCGAGGCATCTCCCACTTCTTCTTCCAGGCCCTGCTGCAAGCCCAGAATAAAGTCTTCGCTCACCAAGACATTGCGGGCACCCGTCCAGTCCACAAGGGATCCCTGGGAGAGGTCAAAGCGAAAAAAGTCTTCGCGGCTGTAGTGGTTATGCCGTTGGGCGGCAGGCTGAAGAGGTATCTCAATGGGGGCAGTCGTCATGGTTGGGTGAGGAGAGATCAGATTTTTTAACACTCCTTATCATACCCTTCTTAATTGGCATTTTTACCAAAAAACTGGGTCTAAAGCCTCGTCCTCAAGGCCTACGGCCCGCTGACGCAGTTGCAACAGCGTTGCGGAGCAATGGGGGACGGCTTTGGGATAGACTCAGGGCGACGGCAGGGTAGTCAACCGCTCCAAAAACCCAGCAGGAGTGAGTCAACTGGAGAAAACTGCCCTCAGAGGGAGACAGAAAAGCCCTGAGTTGTTGTAAAGATTTATTCAATTCAAAAATTGGGAAGAAGAGCTGTACAGGGATCCGGAGCAGTACTTAAGACTGAGGCCTGACCTTGATGAAAGCAATGGCAGACCGCCACAGCAGCGACTCCCGCCCCTCGGCATCGGCTAAACAGAGGCAATCGGGATCCTGCCAGCGCAACTGGCCGACGAAGACATCTCCGGTATTGAGTTTGACCTCGAGGGTTTCCCGATCCTTGATGACCTTCTGCAGGCGACGCACGCTCGGGATCCCGGTGTTGAAATCGGTCACGACAGCCCTATCAGCCAGCGAGAAACGGTATGTCAGCAAGCCCACTGCCCCCAGTATAGAGGATCCCTGCCGCTTCCCACTGCCCCTCCACCACACTTCCACAACTTGGGCTCAAAACTCGCCCTCATCTTTGCCCATTTTTTCTGCTGGCGAGTACTATGTAGGGGGGATGGCGCTTAGAAAAGCGGTAAACCTTTCGAGTTCGCCGTCTTTTTTAGCCGTCTTTTTTAAGCGAATCTACGGGTGTTCTCCCCTCGAGTTCGCCGTCTTTTTTAAGCGAATCTACGGG
>NZ_JANSIL010000114.1:0-3245 GCF_047462015.1 Synechococcus sp. R5-13
TTTGCCAAACCGCCTAAAGCTCAGTAAATTCAGCAAAGTTCAGGGTTTTGGGGGTTAGAGGCATGCTCTCTCCCTCTGAGGTGCGGGATCCAGAAACCCTTCTGCCCCGGAGGGCAGGGTGCTCTAAGTTGGCTTAACATTATTTCATGACCGGGCCTGGCCCTCACCTTGCCAAGGGCGGGTGGCCAATATCAGTGCCTAGGGATCCGGCTCAACTTCCTTCCCATTGCAGGCAAAACGACCATGGTAGGCATCTTCAAGCGCTTTTTCGGCTCGCGCGGCAAAGCTGCGGCCACGTCCTCACCGGAAACTGTTGCTAAGCCAACCCCAAAGAAAGCGAAAAACGACAATACTTTTTTTCTCGACCCAGATGAAGCCAAAACCCTTGGCAACATCGAGTATATGCGCACCCCCAGGATCGTGAAGCACACCTTCCAGGATTTCGGCAGCAAGGAGAAGGTGGAGGTGGTGGAGCAGGTCTCTTCCCTCAGCAAAGTTAAGTTGTCCACAGAGCAAGCCAAAACTCCTGAAACTGCTGCTGAGCAGGGATCCTCCGCTTCAAGCAGCAGCGGAGCAAGCCCACGCCGTCAGGGGGGATCGGACATGGATACCTTCCGCAATATGGCCCGCAGCCTAAAACGCAAATAAGCCAAACTCAGGTTGATCCCTGTCAGAGCCAACCAGAGGCTGGATCCCAGCTTTCCTCTTCGCAGCAGCGGCAGGCGTGATACAACTGCTATCGAACCGGCTAATCTGCGACTGAACTGAGGAGGAGCAATGGCGATTAAGCGAGGCACCTTGGTGCGGGCTATCCGCGAGAAACTGGAGGGTAGCTTAGAAGCGCAGGCGAGCGATTCTTTTATTCCCAACTACGTTTTCGAGACCCCCGGAGAAGTGGTGGATATCAAAGGTGACTACCTGCAGATTAAGTTTGGGGCTGTTCCCACCCCTACGGTTTGGCTGCGGGCGGATCAGGTTCAGGAGATGGCGGGTTGAGTAGAAGCACGGAATGTTCCCCATCTGCATACCCCGTGATGGGGTGAAGGGGGATCCATGGCACTCCTGGCTGCTCCCACCCGTGAACAAATCCTGCAGCGTAGGCAGCTTTTGCGTCGGCAACGGCGCAGCCGGTTTTGGCAGAGATCCTGGCGCCTGACCGGTTCGATGACCATCTTGGCGCTGCTGGTGCTGGGCCTACGGCAGCCCCACTGGCAAATTCGTCAGCCAGAACAGATTCAGGTAAAGGGTGCCCACTGGGTCGATCCCGCCTGGATACGGGCACAATTGCCCCTGCAGTATCCCCTCAACATTTGGCAGGTGCAACCGGCTGTTTTGGAAAGGGCTTTGCTGGGATCCCCGACCCGCCCCTCTCCCATCGAAAGCGTCCAGGTGCAGCGACGGCTGCTGCCGGTGGGTGTCATCGTCCAGGTGCGAGAACGGCAACCTGTGGCGCGCGCGCGATGGGGCGACCAGATGGGCTGGGTGGATGTCCAGGGCAACTGGCTGTCTCCCGATCCCTACCGTTCCCCCAAGTCTTGGCCTGAGCTGGAGCTGCTGGGCTGGGAGAACCACACCCCAGAGCAATGGGCGCTGTTGCTCAGGGCTTTACAGCAGTCTGAAATTCAGATCAGGGCAGTGGATTGGCAATCTGGAGCGGGAATTACCCTGCATACTGAGCTGGGCAACGTCTACCTGGGGCCGATTTCCGACCGCTTGCCCTTGCAAATTCAGACCCTCAACCAAATGCGGGATCTGCGCCGCTACTGCGAGTGTACGCCCGACGACATCGTCCAGATTGACCTGACCAGCCCCAGTGTGCCCACCTTGCAACTTACCCCCACGGCCACCCAGGAGCGCTGGAAAGACGTGCGGATGCCCTAGCTTTGCTATGAACCCGGTGCCGGCGGTGGAGGTGAACCAATTGTGGACAGCTTATCCCGGTCATCCGCCGGTGCTGCAAGGGCTGGATCTACGGGTCGAGGTTGGGCAACATCTGGGGGTGATCGGCCCCAATGGCGCGGGTAAAACTACCCTGTTCCTCACCCTCTGCGGCCTGTTGCCCCCCTGCTCTGGCCAGGTGAGTTTGTTTGGCCAGCCGCTGCGGCCCGGCCAGTTTCGCCCTGAGGTGGGGTTGGTGTTTCAGGATCCCAACGACCAACTGTTTGCCCCATCGGTGGCCGAAGATGTGGCCTTCGGACTGCGCAATTTGGCCCGTCCTGAGGCGGAGATTGCGGCTGCCGTTCAGGCCGCCCTGCAGATGACCGGCACCCTCCATTTGGCCGATCGTCCCCCCCATCACCTCTCTGGTGGGGAAAAGCGCATGGTTGCCATTGCCGGGATCCTGGCGATGCAGCCCCAGTTGGTGCTCTACGATGAGCCGACAGCCAACCTCGATTTGCGAGCCCGGCGCCGGTTGATAGTTTTTTTGCAACAGGCCGCCCACACTTTTCTGCTGGCTTCCCACGATCTGGAGCTGATCTTGGAGGTGTGCGATCAGGTCATCCTGTTGGATCAAGGGCGGATCTGGGCCCAGGGATCCCCGGCCCACCTGATGGGCCGAGCCGACCTCATGGAAGCCCACGGCCTGGAAGTGCCCCCCTCACTGCGCCGATGATCCAGGAGTCGATGAGCGGTGAAAGTTGAAAAGATGTCAAGAATTATTTTTAAGCTGACAACATTTTTGCCTCTCTTAATAAAAAGCTATCGTGCTAATTAAAAATATTGATTTTCGTCCAGGATTAAATAGGGATATCATTTTGTTAAGTCGGGGATCCCTTCTCTGAGTCGTCCTAATCGATTTTGTATGATCGATTTTGTACAAGAAAGATGTGGACTTAGCTCAGAGCTGGCAGCTTTGCCCGCCTGAGTGACAGTTGCGCTTAACCCTGATGGCTCCTACAACCTGTTCTGACTTCAGTCGGAGGTCTGTGGCTCAGAGCCTTCTCCCCTCAGAGGGGGTCTCTGGTGGCTGGGGTAGGTGTCGCCGGGAAAAGCTGTCAATCGAGATTTGGGCAGAGGATCTCTCTGATGAAATCGAAAGGAGATTGCATGAGCGAACCCAACAAGCGAGATCACTTTGCCTTGCTACTGGGTTCGACAGCGTTCAGGAACTGAGTGTGTTCAAAAGTGGAGAGTTGATATGCCTATTGCAGTTGGAATGATCGAAACCCGCGGGTTCCCGGCAGTGGTAGAAGCTGCCGACGCCATGGTCAAGGCAGCCCGCGTTACCCTGGTGGGTTACGAGA
>NZ_JANSIL010000115.1:0-2967 GCF_047462015.1 Synechococcus sp. R5-13
CCGACTTTTTTCCGGATCCCTCGCAAATGGGTCTTGCATTCCTTGCCCTGCTTGGGTTTAATAGGGGTGGTGTTCCCCCTTCGGGGGGATCCCTAGAAATTGGAAACCGGGTTTATTCTTGGTTAATCGCTCATGGGTACCGTCATGTTCCCCCTTCGGGGGGATCCCTAGAAATTGGAAACACTCGACTGTGGCCCCTTCCAGGCTTGCTGGAGCATCGATGGTTCCCCCTTCGGGGGGATCCCTAGAAATTGGAAACAAGAAGATTACTGTGTATTGGCCTGAATACAGGATTTTGTTCCCCCTTCGGGGGGATCCCTAGAAATTGGAAACTGGCGTTATGCAAAACCAAAACGCCACGGCTCCGACTGTTCCCCCTTCGGGGGGATCCCTAGAAATTGGAAACATTTGATCCCAGTTAATCTGAGAAGAAGCTTTACTGTTCCCCCTTCGGGGGGATCCCTAGAAATTGGAAACGTGACAAGCCTTGCCCTGACAAACCTCAGGGCGTCCACTGTTCCCCCTTCGGGGGGATCCCTAGAAATTGGAAACATTCTAATACCCTGAAATTTATAGGTAGAAACATGGCAAGAAGTTCCCCCTTCGGGGGGATCCCTAGAAATTGGAAACCTCGTAGGACTCGCGGATTGCTCCGCTGACCAAGTGTGTTCCCCCTTCGGGGGGATCCCTAGAAATTGGAAACGTTAACATCAACTTGCTCCACTCTCGGTAGAACGTGGTAAGTTCCCCCTTCGGGGGGATCCCTAGAAATTGGAAACAATTCCGCCACCGATCCTGGCTATACTGAGGACACGCTCACCCAAAGTAGGGGTGAGCTTTCACTCGGCAGCGATTCACATGAGTTTTTGGAAGGGCCTGTTCGGGTCAGCAGGAGCTGCTACAACCAAAGAGCCGGCGCAAACAGCTAGGGCCGACCGTCGCCAGGAAACGGTGGTGGTACGAGGGGAGACAATCCTCTTCAGCTTGGATCCCAACTTGGATCTGTACGAGCTAGAGGAGCTCTGCGATGCGGTGGGGTGGTCGCGTCGCCCCATTCACAAGGTGAGAAAAGCCCTGCAGCACAGCTTTTTGGTGGTGTCGATGTGGCAGCAGCGGGGCAGCTACCGTCGCCTCATCGGCTTTGCCCGGGCAACGTCCGACCACGCTTTCAATGCCACCATTTGGGATGTGGTGGTTCATCCCGATTTCCAGGGTAGGGGTCTGGGCAAGCGGCTGATGGAAAAGGTGATCCACGAGCTGCGCGCCCGAGACATCAGCAACATCACCCTTTTTGCCGATCAGGGAGTGGTCAGCTTTTACGAACGGCTGGGCTTCACCGCCGACCCTGAGGGGATCAAAGGCATGTTCTGGTATCCCCGCTAGCGTATGGCCCCTGTGGTGATTTTGCCCGGTTATCTGGCGGGTGCGTCGGAGTATGAGCCCCTGCGTCAAGAGCTGGAAGCCCGCGGCTATGCGGCACGGGTGGTGCCGTTGCAGGTGCGCAGTTGGTTTCCCACGCTGGGGGGAAGGCCTGTCACTCCCATCCTGTGGGCCCTTCGAGAGACCATCCAAAAGACCTGCGCTGAGTTTGGGGTTGACCGAGTTAACCTGGTGGCCCACTCCGCCGGCGGCTGGATTGCCCGCATCTACCTGGGATCCGTGCCCTATGGGGGACAGGTGTGGCAGGGGCGGGAGCAGGTCGCTGCGCTGATTAGCTTGGGATCCCCCCACACCAGCCGGGAGCGCTGGACGAAGCGCAATTTGGACTTTGTCAACACCCACTATCCGGGGGCCTTTTGGCCCGAGGTCAAATATGTGTGCGTGGCGGGCAGGGTCATCCAGGGGCAGAGGTTGAGTCTGGGATCCCTGTGGCGACAGGAGCATTATCTGGCTTGGCTGGCCTACAACAGCTATTGGCTCACGGCTGGACAGGGGGAATTGTGGGGCGATGGCATTACCCCCATCGAGGCTGCCCACCTGCAGGGGGCTGTTAACCTCACTCTGCCCAACTGCTACCATTCCGGTCGGGGTGGACGGCGCTGGTATGGATCCCCCGAGGTGGTGGAAACTTGGGCTCAGTATCTGGCTTAGGGCCGGGGTTTAGCTGCCAGGCTTGCTTGGGTCGCCGAGGGAAGTCTCGGGCAAAGAGGCGGCCGATTGGCGGCGTTCCTGCTGACGCCGGGCAGCTTTTACCATCTCCTCGACCACAGCCCGCGCCTGCTTCATGCGATCCAAACTGCTGCGATAGAGCTCCAGATCTTTTCTCACCCGCTCTGTTGAAAAGGGCAGCTTGCTCACCACATTCTCCAAAAAGCGGCGGGTGCGTTCTTCTGGTTCTTCGTAAAGGGACTTGGCCACAGCTTCATAGGCTGTGTAAAGGCCAACAGCTAAGACCCGGCTGTAGGCGTAGGGCGGCTGAGTCATGCGCTCCAAAATGGCTTTCAACCCACCCACATCTTCCGCCTCTGGCTTGAGACAGAGGAGATCAAGTCTTTGACGGGGATCCCCGCTTCCCATCAACTCCAGCAGATCGCGGGCATTCTTGCGCAACACCTCCGGCTTGAGGTGCAGAGCCTTACAGAGGGCGTTGAAAATGGCTTCTCGCTGCTCAGGGGGGTGATAGGCTTCCATCAGCCCGTCGTAGAGGGTGACCAGCCCCAAGGCAAAAAACGGATCGTAGACGAAGGTGCTGTTGACGGTGGTCAGGTGCAGCTCCACCAACAACTCCTCCACCACCCGGCGATAGACGGCGTTGATCGGGCGAGGGTAGGCGCTGAAAAAGGCCGCTTTGGTGGCGGAGAGGGTGCGAACAGGATTCACAGGCAGACAAAAATGAGCTTGAGGATGGCTTCTCTGTTTTTTTATTCTCACCTGTGCTGACCCTGAGGGCAAGCTGTGTTGACATCCTCCCCGGCCTGAAGGCCGGAGATTCCTACCACGCTGCGCATGGATGGCTCCTTGCGCAGT
>NZ_JANSIL010000116.1:0-6660 GCF_047462015.1 Synechococcus sp. R5-13
CGACTGTAAACTCGCCTGAAATTCCGAAACTTAGCTGTCCTCTGGGGCCGCTAGGGATTGGGATAAAGCCTGCACCCTGCGCATAGCGCGGGTGTCGGGTAGTTTACTGCGCTCCCATCTGAAGAAGTGCCGAAGAGGGGATCCCTCAGCCACTACTCAGATGTGACCGGCCTTTGCCAAGAGGGGAAAGTGACCGCCGGGCCAGGTGTGATGGCATCCAGCTTCACACCCGCTCTGGCTATCTTTTCGACCCATTTCCGCAAGGCAATGGCAATCGCCGTGCCCGTCTCTATGGCGGTTTTTGGGAAGATCGAGCCCGTTTTCTGGCGGAAGTTGCAGAAGACGTGATCAGAGTTCGGGGCACCTGACGAGTGAGGGTGAGGTTGTCTCCAAGCAATGCCTATCCCCTGCGCGCCTTCGGCCATGGGGTGAAGTCTCAATTGCTTTCCCCTCTCAAAGGCGGTCAATTGCATCTGCGCCACGGCACCACCCCTATTCCAACGGCAATCTTTTGTCAGCTCCATCCACAAAAGCCCCAGCACTCTTCAGGGCTTGAGTTCTTTTTGCCCCCATCACCTTTTGGCAAGGGCAGGAACATCTCTTGAGGGAGACGAGGTTTTTCCTTCGGAGCTGCTGGCTCAAGGAACAGGAGAAAAACCTGTCTTCAAAAAAGCCTCCGACTTTCGGTTGCAGGAGTACATCACAAGGGTATGATCTTAAGAGAAGGATGTAGGACATTAAAAAATGTCAGATATACCACCACAACCTTTAACCGGGAAGGCTCTGCTCCAGAAGGTCGAAGCTTTGGGGCATCTTCCGCGCCGAGAAACGGCAAAGCGATGTGGCTATGTAACCATGACCAAGACCAACAAGCCTCGCGTCAACTTGAATGAGTTCTATGACGCGGTGCTGGCGGCAAAAGGTCTGAGTCTCAGCCCAAGTTCCAGCCGGGACAAGCGCGGTCGTGAGCCAACCTTTCGGGTCAGCGTTCACAAAAATGGGCAGTTGATCATTGGGTCGGCCTACACCGAAAAAATGAATCTCAAGCCTGGGGATGAGTTTGAGATTCAGCTGGGTTACAAGCACATTCACCTCAAGCAAGTGCTAAACGGCCAGGGGGTGGAGGAGTCAACCCCAAGCAAAGAAGCTTCCCCCAAAGCGACTCGCGGTCGCCGAAAAAAAACTGCTGGGGCTTGAACCTCTCCTGGGGTTGAGGAGAAGGGATCCAGTTGACGAACTGTCACTGCGCAGCTTTCTTCCCGCTTTGCCCTCTTTAAGATGGGATCCAAAGCCTAGGTTCACCGATCTTGCTGACCCTAGATAAGGATCCCTATGCAACAGAAGGTTCAGCCACCCCTCAAGTTTTTGCCGCCGCGATTGACGCCTTGGGTCGTTCATTTCGCTCAAGCAGGCTTGCCCCTTTGGTTGCGATGGACCAAAGGGATCCCTCGCGTTGAAGTAGAGGGGGGAGAGCGTTTGGCTCAGCTTTATCAGCAGTTTGAGGCGGGCAAGATTCGCCTGCTGGTGGCGTTTCGACACCCGACCCTGGATGATCCCCCCTGCTTGATGTACTTGTTTGCCCATCTCCTGCCGCAGGTGGCCCAACGCCAGGGGATCCGCTTTCGGGGCCGGCCCCACGTTTTGTTTGTTTATGACCGCGGCCTACCTCTGTGGCTGGGATCCGTTGCCCGTTGGGGCTTGCCGCGCTTGGGCGGGATCCCGATTTTGCGAGGCCGTCTGGATCGGGCAGGGCTAAAAAGTTCTCGTGAGCAGTTTGTATCGGGCCGATATCCGCTGGCGGTAGCTCCAGAAGGAACGATCAACGGTATGAGCAGTCTTCTCAACCCGTTGGAGCCGGGGGTAGCCCAGATGAGCTTTTGGGCGGTGGAGGATCTGCACAAGGCGGGACGGCCAGAGCAGGTGCTGATCTTGCCGGTAGGCCTTCGCTATTCCTACCTGCGGGATCCCAGTGCCGCTCTGAATAGATTGCTCAGCCGCATGGAGGCCGATTGCAAGCTGCCGCCCACGCGCTCGGCTCACGCCGGTCAAGCCTTTTTGCTGGCCCGTATCCTTCGCTTGGGAGAACACCTGCTCCAGGTCATGCAGACCTTCTATGAGCGCTTCTATGCCCCTGCTCTTCCTGCTGCAGATAGAGCCCAGGTTAAAGAGGGGGATCTGTTGGCGCGTCTTCAAAGCTTGTCAGATCTGGCCCTGCGGGTGGCCGAGCAACATTTCGGCCTAGAGCCTCAAGGAGACTTCATCGAGCGGCGGCACCGCATCGAACAGGCGGGCTGGGCCTGGATCTACCGCGAAGATATTGCCGATATTGCTGGTCTCTCGGCTCTGGAGAGGGGGCTGGCCAATCGAGTGGCTGCTGAGGCCAGTTTTCACCTCTGGCACATGCGCTTGGCGGAAACCTTGATGGTGTTTGCGGTGCGCCCTGTACCTGAGCAGCCCAGTCTAAGTCTAGACGAGTTGGCGGAAACCGCCCTGCGCCTCTGGAGTCTGCTGGCTTGGATCAAAGGAGAAAATCCCGTCGGAACTGCTCCCCCCCGCTTGGGCCCCCGCCTGGCGCGTTTCAGCATTGGGGATCCCCTCTCGGTTTCCGAACGCTGGCCCGCCTACCAGGCCAACCGCCGACAAGCCGTACAAGCCCTCACCCAAGATTTACAAGCAGAAATGGAGCGGCTTATCAAAGGGATCCCGTGCTCCCCTGCGGTCCTCCCTGCTGTCTGACATGCCTAGTCGGCTCAGGGGCAAAAAGTGTAACAATTCCTGAGACATCTTGTGAGATATTTCGTGAAAGTAAAACGAACTTTTGCATTATCTGACAAGCAGGTGAAGGAAAGGGGAAGTTTCTGGCTCTTGGGGTAGAAAGGGGGCAGAAAGGAAGTGAGGCTCGTTGGCTTGGTCTATGTCTGATGAGCTGCTCCGCGCCATTCGCAGACGCGACCTGGAGGCCGCCACTTCAGCCGTGCAGCATTTGCGTTCTCGCCATTTAAGTGAAGCTGTGATCACCTCGATGGTGATGGTGGCCGTGGAGCGGTTGGCATGGGATGAAGGCGACCGGGCCGCCGCCAGTTGGTTACTGCGTCGCTGCTCCAGACGACGGCGCTGAAGGGATCCCCCCTGGCCCAGAGGTCATTGCGATACTTCCCCTTTCCCTGGATCCGAGGGGCTTCCCGTGTCAACCTGCCCACAAAGCTCTATCCGCAGAGGGATTAGCTTTCTTCCTTGCCCTTGATCATCTTCTCAATTTATCATCTTCTCAATTTGCTCTTTGCGGAACTCGCGACTGGCATTCTCTTGCCCATCGGTTACCACAACCATCACAACCTTGGCCGGGCGATCTGCCTCGCTGAGTTCGCTGAGGCTCTTTTCTAGGTCGATGATGCCGCGCCCCATGGCATCCAGCAAGGGAGTAGAAGCTCGCGGCACGTAGGTCTCGCGGGTCAGCTCAGGGACCTCGGCAATTGGCTTGAAGCGGTGAATGACTTCATAGGGATCCTGGGAGTCGAACTGAACCAAGGTAAGGGTGGCACTTCCTCTACGGCATTCTCTTTGCCTATGACTCGGATCAAATCGAAGCGGCTGCCGAGCCCACCCTTGCCGAGATCGCCAAGCTGATGCGCGAGCGCACCAACCTCAGCATCCTCGTGGTCGGTCATACCGATGCGACCGGCAGCTTCGACTATAATCTGGGTCTCTCGCGACGCCGGGCCGAGGCGGTTGTCAACCGGTTGGTTCAGCTGGGTATCGAGCAACGTCGACTCTATCCGGTTGGTGTGGGGTTCTCTGCTCCTGTGGCCAGCAACACCACTGAGGAAGGCCGGGCGAAGAATCGCCGCGTGGAGTTGGTGGATCTGGCCGGTGGCAAAATCCCCTAGAGGGGAGTTTCCAGGTCTTGGGGCAGGACGGGTATCGCCGAAAGTCTGGACACTGCGGCTGCGGCGAACTAGTTTAGAGGCAACTCTTTACTTCTAAGCTATTTCAAGGGGTGGGATCCATGCTTAGGCCCAGTCTTTTGTTCTCCGGCTCGGCTTTGTTGGGTTTGCTGTCTTTGCCGTTTTTGATTGGCGAAGGTGGCTGGTTGACCTCATCTCGTAAGAGCCAGAGTCCTGTCACTGAGGTTTCTCTACAAGCTTGGGAGCACTCTCTGCCGTCATCCCAGACCTTGTTTGAAGATGAACCAGGTTCTGAATCTTGGCTCAGGCGGCAAGCCCAACTGCAAGAACGGGTACAACAGCTTGAGCAGCGCTCTCTCGCTCACCAGCAGCAGGTCTATCAATGGCTTGCGCAACAGGCAGATCCCCAGCCCGCCGGGGTTGTTGGCCGTTCCAACCCAAGCCTTGCCGTGCCGGCACGGCCTCGGCGTCAGGATCCCACTCTCTCTCAATCCTCTGCTCCGGCGGATCTTCCCAATGAGCTGGCGCGGCTAACCCAGTCCATCCAACAGGAGCCGGGAAACGCGCAGCTTTATCTGCAACGGGCGCAATACTTCTGGCGGGAGTCTCAAGAAGATCCTGCTGCTTTACCGCAGCCTGAGCATGCTTCTGCCATTGCTCGCTTGATGCGCTCTGCTCTGCGGGATCTGGATATTGCTATTGCTTTGGATCCCTACCTGGCTGAAGCCTATTTGCTCAAGGCCAAAATCCAACACGAGCGTTTGCAAGAACCTGAGCAGGCTCTGGCAACCTTGTCTCCTCTGGATCGGATTGCCTATCACAACCCGCAACTGCACTTGATCCGCTCCCGCATCTGGGCCGAACAAGGCCATCTGGAATCGGCGTTTGATGTGTCGCATCTGGCGATTGAGCTGGCCAAGCAAAATCAAAGTGCTGCCGATCTTTTCGAGGCCTATGTCCATCGCGGCCTGATGTGGGCCAGCATCTGCGACTTCAATTTGGCCGTTCAGGATTTCAGCCGGGCTATCGAGGTGCAGCCCCAGCGGGCTGAAGGTTACTACCACCGCGGTATGGCGCGCGCTTACCAGGGAGAGGATAGGGCTGGTGCCGCTTCCGATTTGGGTAGCGCTTTGATGTTGTGGCGGGCTTCCGGCACGGGATCCCCGGGGCTGCTGGAATATGTAGAAGCGGTGCGGAGGGAACTGTTGCGGTAGCTCAGCTCTGGCGGGGTTTTTGCTGAGGATCTGAAGCGCTGGGTTTGGGGTCTTTGCCCAGGAGCATTTGGCAAGTTCGTCCAAGCCAGGCCAGGATGGTAGAGCCATCTGTTACCTAGGGGGGCTTGAACGCCCCCCTGAAGAGAACCCAGCCAAGTGATGAGCCGAAGACAACTGACCATCT
The DNA here is from genome assembly GCF_047462015.1 of Synechococcus sp. R5-13. Lineage (NCBI taxonomy): Bacteria > Bacillati > Cyanobacteriota > Cyanophyceae > Synechococcales > Synechococcaceae > Synechococcus > Synechococcus sp. R5-13. Next base: position 5,304 of record NZ_JANSIL010000116.1, read on the forward strand.
CCGTATCCTCTGTAGCCCTGGTGGTGGCCACAGGGATGCTGTTGTTGCTGCTGTGGCAACTGCGCAGCTTGGTGCTGACGGTGATGATCGCGGTGGTGGTGGCGGCAGCGCTGGCTCCCCTGGTGGATCTGGCCGAGCGATTACGCATCCCCCGCTGGCTGGGGGTTGTGCTGGTGTATTTGAGCCTAATTGCCGGGATTGCCGGCTTGGCTCTGCTCATTGGCCCAACGGTGGTAACTCAGACCCAGCGGTTGCTAGCGAGGTTGCCCTTCTATCTGGAGCGACTACAACTGCTGGTGGACACCTGGATTGCTGATCTGGCGGGGGTGGATCCGGCGGCGCTGGACTACTTAAACCAGTTGCTCGATCCTCAGTCGTTGATGAGCTGGGCAGTTCGCTCGGGACAACGGGTGCTGGTGCAGTCTTTCGACTTCACCCGCGGTTTGCTGGGTGGTCTGCTAACCACGGTGCTGACCCTCTTCATTTCCGGCTACATGCTGGTGAGCGGCTCTGACTTGGTGCGGGGCTTGGTGGAGTTGTTTCCTTATCCCTGGAATGACCGGCTGGCTCAGCAGGTACACCCGATGGCCCAGCGCATGGGGGGCTACATCCAGGGGCGGGTGCTGGTCTCTGCCATTTTGGGCGTGATGATCACCGTCTCGCTTCGCTTTCTGGGCCTGTCGGAGTTTGCTCTGGCGCTGGGGGTGATCGCCGGGTTTACCAACTTGATTCCCTTTATCGGGCCAGTACTGGGATCCCTGCCCGCTTTGGTGGTGGCGATTGTGCAGGGGGGCTGGACTTTTTTGTGGGTGCTGATCCTATATGTTGCCGTTCAAAACCTGGAAACCTATGTGTTGGATCCTCTGTTGGTGGGATCCTCAGTGCGGGTGAAGCCCTTGTATCAGTTGCTGGCGGTGCTGGGGGGCACCCAGTTGTTGGGTATTGTTGGGGCGGTGATCGCCCCCCCGTGGGTGGCGGGTATGGCGGTGCTGCTGGAGAACCTCTATCTGAAGCCCAAGCAGGAGGCAGAGATTCGAGCTAGACTATGCGCTCGGGCTACCGAAGCTGCCGGTTCTTTGGCTTTGCCGGGGATGGATCCTGCCGACGCGAGCAGCCCAGAGCCATCTTTTTCCTCTCGTCCGAATGACTCGTCAAACGAGCCGGAAGGGTTGCCACAGAAAGAAAGTCTGATACATTTACGCTGAACACTGCTGACCATTACTGCTCAACGGTGAAGCGATAGCATCCTGTCCACTACTGAACAGGACGGCGGTATCCCGCAAAGCCCTGAGCATAACACCCAGAGCGCCTTGCCAATCTCGTGGTAGCCTATGGTTGCACTTTGGGCATCTAAACA
>NZ_JANSIL010000117.1:0-9581 GCF_047462015.1 Synechococcus sp. R5-13
AGCAGAACAGGCTCAGGGCTACTGAAAGCCCGCTCCGTACCGCTTAGCGGTCGGAGCCGGGTAGTTTACGTCCTCCGCCATTGCCTCGACTCGCATTCCCTATCGGGATCCCTTTGGGGCTGTTCGGGATCGCTTCCAGGCGCTGCGGCAGGAGTGGATGTTTTTGCTCGAGCAGAAACGGTTGGGGTTGTGGGAGCACAGCCAATGGATGGAGCAAATAGAGCGGGTGCAGGGATCCCTGGCGGCCTTGGCAGCGGATCCCACCCCGGAAGCCCTGGAACAAGCCCGTCAGCAACTGGGCAACTTGAAAACCAATCTTGCCACTTGGATGCGGCTGGAATCTCTGCGCAACCCCTATCGAGTTCAAGTTTGGGGCAACCGTCTCGCGGCTTTGGAGATGATGCTGCGCTACGGAGAGCAAACCCTGATGAGGGCATGAAGCTCCCCTCTTGCGGGATGGGGATCCCATCTATCCCCAGAACTTCCCCAGAACCGAAAAAAACTGTTATGGGGTATCTTTCGGCATTTCCTCTGCGGGGTCAGGCCCTGTATCCGGCTCCTTGAGGAGAGCAGAGTCCTCAGGGCTGGGCAAGGACTCTGTCCTGCTGGCGCGAACCGCTTCCGGGGAGGTTTCTGGCTCCTCGTCATCGCTACGCGACGCTTCTGGGAACCCGTCAGCAGTGTGTGGCGCTGAAGCGGGCTGAGCAGCAACAGGTTCAGGAGCAGAAGGAGGAGGTGCAGCTGGGATCCCGGCTTCTTCTGCAGGAACAACCGCAGGTGGCTGAGCAGCTTCTTTTTCCTTTTGCTGTTCGTAGCGGCGACGTTTGTTGCCCTCATCCACCAGCACGTACACCAGGCTGAGGAGAGAGAGCCCTGCTGTTCCAACCAAAACCCAAAGTAAGTTGTTGTCTATGGTCATGGGTTGAGCTCCGTCAAACGCTGCTGGCGATGGAGGGATATTGCTCCTTAAGGCTTGATCTTACCGTTGAAGCCGCTCTGCCAAATCCTTCTGCCAAATCTTAAAGATTGGAAAGGTTGGGTTCACAGTTTTGTTGTTTTGTGTGTCATGCGCTATCTCAAGTTCTACAAGCCTTATGGCGTGCTCACCCAATTCACCGACCAAGCGGGACGGCCTACCCTCAAGTCTTTTATTCCGGTGCCCAGGGTTTATCCGGTGGGGCGACTGGATCGCGACAGCGAAGGGCTGCTCCTGCTGACCGATGATGGTCGCCTCAATGCCCGCTTGATCGATCCCAAGTTCGGCCATGAGCGCACCTACTGGGTTCAGGTGGAAGGGATCCCCACCCCCCAAGCCCTGCAACAGTTGCAACAGGGGCTGATCATCCAAGGGCGAAAAACGCGCCCGGCCCAGGTTAAGGTCTTGGCTGAGGAACCCACCCTGCCGCCACGGGATCCCCCCATCCGCTTTCGCCGCTCCATCCCCACCACCTGGCTGGAACTGACGCTGCAGGAGGGTCGTAATCGTCAGGTGCGCCGCATGACTGCCGCCGTTGGGATCCCAACTTTGCGGTTGGTTCGGGTTGGACTGGGGCCCCTCTCTCTGGCGGGGCTTGCTCCTGGCCAGTGGCAAGATCTCAGTGAGGTAGAACTGGCCCAACTGCGGCAATATTGTTTTTCTCAAACCATTAGAGTCATTTCAAGTTAGATTAAGACGCTTCCTATTCGCTCGGCAGTGAGGAGCTGGGAAGCAAGACAACGGAACAGTTTTATTCCCTCTTAAATGACTATAAACTAGGACACTGCATCCACACCTAAGACGTTGAACGCACAGGGCCGGAAGGCTTTTCTCCGTAGCTTAGGCGTTTCACCCTAACCTGAAATGACCATAACTTAACTCACATTGATCATTACTGAGCATTTGATCACTACATTGTTAATGATTGCCCTATGATTGCCCTTGTTCCCAATTGTTCTTGAGCCCACTCAGTCGGGCATGAGGGCGTGGACGCGCTTGCCACCATTGGGATAGAGAAGGGCACGTTTGGGGCCGTGGATGGGATCTTCGACAATGATCGTCTGGTCGCGGCTGGCCCCCAGAGAAACAATGGCAATCGGCACCTGCATCAACTGCGCCAAAAACTTCAGGTAATCATGGGCTTCGGGGGGCAAGTCTTGGATGGAGCGGCAATCTTTGGTGGAACATTTCCAGCCCGGCAGGGTTTCGTAGATGGGTTTGCACTGGGCGAAAACCCGGGCATCGCTGGGAAAGTGACGAATTTCCCGCCCCTGGTACTCGTAGGCCACGCACACCTTGATCTCATCCAAGCCATCCAGCACATCCAGTTTGGTGATGGCCAGGCAGTCTAGGCCATTGATCCGCACCGCGTAGCGCCCAATTACCCCGTCAAACCAGCCGCAGCGCCGTTGTCGCCCTGTGGTGGTGCCAAATTCAGCACCGGTTGCCCCCAGGTACGCCCCGATCTCATCTTTGAGCTCGGTGGGGAAAGGGCCTTCGCCAACGCGGGTGGTGTAGGCTTTGGCCACCCCGATCACCCGGTCAATGCTGGTGGGGCCGATCCCAGCGCCAATACAAGCGCCACCGGCAATGGGATGGGAGGAGGTGACGTAGGGGTAGGTGCCGTAGTCGAGATCCAACAGGGTGCCCTGAGCCCCTTCAAACAGGATGTTCTCCCGATCTTCGATGGCTTGGGTGAGAAGCAGAGCAGCGTCGGTAACATAGGGGCGCAGCCGCTCGGCATAGGCCAGGTATTGCTCGATGATCGGCTCGGGATCCAGGGGGGGCAGATTATAGATCTTCTCCAGCAAGACATTTTTGTAGGGAATGGCCCAACTGAGGCGCTCCCGCAGCTGGTCAGGGTACATCAAGTCCACGACGCGAATGCCCATGCGCTCGGCCTTGTCGGCATAGGTGGGGCCAATGCCCCGGCCGGTGGTGCCCAGCCGGTAAATGCCACGCCGCTCCTCTTCTGCGATGTCAATGACCCGGTGGTAGGGCAGGGTGACGTGGGCCGTTTCGGCAATGAACAGGTTGTCGGTGGAAATGCCCAATTGATGCAGTTGGTCGATCTCGGCCAGCAGAACCTCGGGATCGATCACCGTGCCGCTGGCGATGATGCAGCGTTTGTCGGGGTAGAGAATGCCAGAGGGGATCAAGTGTAGCTTGAAGGTTTGGCCCCCCACCACCAGGGTATGCCCTGCATTCACCCCACCTTGATAGCGGACGACCACATGGGCCTTTTCACTGAGGAGGTCGGTGATCTTCCCTTTTCCTTCATCGCCCCACTGGGCACCGACAACCACGACGTTTGCCAAGAGCTTCTCCTACAGTCCGTAGATGGCACAAAAAATCCCCTTTGCGGGGGTTGCTGCACTAATCTACCGCATCGCTCCGGGCGATGTTGAGAGATCAGGACAAAAAGATTAACAATCGATTAACTTTTCTCCGGCAGGGGACAACGTGGAGATGGGCGGGATCCCCGAACCCTCTGGCAAGCCAACAGAGATTCCCCAGTTGCCCTCGCCTTCAGCTCCCCGGCTTGAACAGGCCAATGGCCGTGACCTGGTTGGATCCCACCTCAAAGGCAAAGGCCAGGCCCAGGGCATCGTAGTTGACGTAGTAGCGGTCGTCGCGCAGATATTCTCGGCTTCCCTTGGGATAGGGTACCACCTCGTTGTAGCCGTTCTCGCCGGGCCCGCCGTAAACGGCGATCACTTCCGAATAGGTGGAGCCGATGCGGATCCCTTCGCCGGTCATGGCTTCCGGGTGGGTGGTGTAGATGCGGTTGGCGAAAAAGCTATCCACAATGCCCGGATGACGGTAGGTGAAGAGGATGTAGTCTTGTAGGTAAAAGATCTTCAAGTCGCTGTTGGGCTGAAACACATTGGCTCCAGAGGCCGCTGGGATCTGATCGACATTGCCCAGCAGGTGGGTATCGACGTTGCGGGTATCCATGCCCAGCTCAAAGCGACCGACTCGACCCTCTTGCACCAGCACTGTAGGCCGTGGGGGCAGGGCAGGTCGCCGGGGGGGCAAGGCCAGCGCTTGCAGGCCGGCATTCAGCCAAGCATTGTCATCTCCTTCCACCGTCTGCAAAGGCACTAAACCTCGCTCCAAAGAGCGACCATCTCCTGTCTTCCAGGTGGCCACGGCCAGTTCCACCGCCGCGCCGGAGGGGAGAGCAAAGAAGCGGGTTTGTCGCTCGCTGCCTTGGGTGGGCTGTCCCAAGATAAGGGTGCTACCGCTGGATCCCAACTGGGCAGCCAGGAGGGTGGCCCCCTGGCGGGTGTTACCATCCACGAGAACGGCCAACGGGATCCCGGCGGCAATGGGCAGATTTTCGCTGTTCCAGAGGGTGGGCTGCCCGAATCGGTCTTCGGTAATCAGCAGCGGCTGGACGGAGCGGGGCAAAAACAGGCGCGCCACATCTGCTACCACTTGGGGGTCGTAGCCCACAGCTCCGCGCAGGTCGAGGACAATGCCCTGGCTGTAGTCTTGGGTGTAGAGGGTTTGGCGGATCTGCTGAGCCGTGGCTGGGGTGAGATCCGGCACAGCCAAGTAAACCTGGCGCGGGCCAATCCCGCGGGCTTGTACGGGAGGACGGGGACGGTTGAGCAAGTCCTTGAAAGCTTGCGGATCCCAGAAACGATCGGCGGGATCCCCATACTCCCGCAGGATCTCTTGAATGAACTCGTACTCCACCTCAATGGGGGGGCGGGGATCCCCGTAGCTTCGGGCCAACAGGCGGGTGTAGAGGTCGTTGTAACTAACCGCAGCAGCTTGGCTGCCCGCCCCCCAAGACTCGTTGATGAACAATCCCACCAGATGGCGGAGATCCAGCCCGACCGGCTCACGGGGAGGCGAAGGGGCTGCCGGGATCCCTGGATCGGGAAACGAACCTTGGGGATCCGAGGGCATGATGGGCACAGGAGGCAAGGCCGATTGGCCCACAGCGCTGCCGGGCCAGATCCCGGCGATCAGGGTGAGGATCCCCCAAGCCCCAATTGCGCGCGCAAATCCTTTCATGGTAGCCTGCCCTCTTGCAGATGTTGCGAATAGGATAAACCCTAAACGCTCCCCTCTGCCACTGTAGGCAGTGTTAGGTATCCGCTTTTTGCATTTTAGAACACTAGGGGTGACTGTCGCGCCCCCCTTCTTTGGAATGTTCCCAGCCGGGATCCGGAAAACCGCCCCACCACAGCCTACTCTTACTTGCCTTTTTTGCCCTTTTTGCTTGGCTTAGGCTTTTCTGCTGCTGGGGTCTCTGCAGTGGTTTCTTCTGCCTTCTCCTCAACCGGGATCGTTGCCTTTGGTTCTGAATCTGCCGCAGAATCTGAGAGGGTTTCCGCAGGGGATACTTCTACAGCCTCTTCTGGGGCCGGTTCGGCTTCCACGACTGCGGCTTCTCCATCCGTTTCCGCCCCCGTAGCCGTCTCTGATGAGGATTCAATTGCCTCAGGGATCCCAGATACCTCTGCTTCTGGCTCATCGGCCTCAAACTCGGCCTCTGGCACTTCAACCTTCTCCTCCGAGCCTGCCAAAGAAGTGGGCGCCTGGGTTGGATTCCCCTCGCTATCGACCCAGTTGACCGTGGTCTGAGACTTCAGCCAGGCCATCACCTTGTCGGTCAGCAAGCCTTCATAGACGGCTTGGCGTACTCGTTCCCGATCCAGCTTTTGGCCTTGCTGGGCATAGGCCGCCATCACCTCTTCCACCTCCACGTCCAACTCCGTGGAACCTACGGCAATTTGCTCTTGCCGAACGATGGCACTCAGGGCCAAGGTGCGCCGCAGCCGGTCGATGGCTTCGGGTCGGTGGCGCTCTTTCAACTGGTTAAGGGTTTCGGGAGGCAACTCGGACAAGAACTTACGGAGCTCCCCCGGCTTGATGCCTTCCTGCCGCAGGGCCTGGAGACTCTGGGCCAGCAGTTGTGTCGTTTCTTGTTCGATGAGGGTTTCCGGCAAATCCACCTCAGTAGTCTCCAAGATGGCGTTGAGGATGGCGGTTTCCAGGTTCTCCTCGGATTGTCTCAGGGCATCCTGTTCGAGGCGCTTTTGCAGGTGTTCCCGCAACTCGGCCACCGTTTGGAAGCTGCTGATCTCTTGCACAAAGGCATCATCCAATTCGGGCAGCTCTTTGGCCTTGATCTCCCTCAGGCAGACAGTGAAGGTAACCGTTTTCCCGGCCAACTCTTTTCTGAAGTAGTCGTCGGGGAAGGTGGCTGCGATCTCCTTGGTTTCGTCGAGCTGCATGCCCACGATGCCCGCCACAAAACCGGGGATGAAGTTGTCTTCCTTGAGTTCCAGCTGGAAGTCCTGGGTGGTCATCTCGTCGAGGGGATTGCCTTCTGCATCGCGGGCTGCAAAATCGATCACCACCACATCCCCCAACTGAGCAGGCCGATCTTCTACCGGCAAGAGGGTGGCCCGCTGATCCCGCCATCGGTCGATGAGCTGGTCAATTTGCTCAGGCTTGATGTCAACACGGGTTGCCGTAACGGTCAGCCCTTTGTATTGGCCAACGCGGGCTTCGGGGTACACCTCAACATATCCTGAGAAGCTGAAGTCTGCTTCGGGGTTGAACTGAGCCAAGAGCTGACCCACCTCATCATCCAGCTCGAACCGGCTAATGGGAGTGAGCCGAGCTTCCTTGAAAGCCTGTTGAATGGCCTCGCTGATCAGGTCATCCACAGCACTGGCCAGGATGCGCTCGCGGCCCACCTGCCGCATAACGAGGTTGCGGGGGGCCTTGCCCTTGCGGAATCCCGGAATCTGGATATTCTGCTCCAGTTGACGCAAGGTTTTTTCGTAGGAGCGCTTCACCCGGTCGGCTTCTACCACGATTTTGAGACCGACCCGGCTGCCAGGGCGTTTTTCTTGGATAACCTGCATAGGAAGTATGAGCTAGGGAGAGGGGCAAGTAGAAGTTCAATTCTACCTCAACGGCCTGTGGGTCAACCTGGGAATTTTAGGCAGGGGATCCCTCGGTGGCCACTTCTTTCACATCCTGGATGTCCTCTTGGGGTTCGGCACGCTTGCTGGGAGGCAGTTGCTTCACTTTGGCTTCCAGCTCCACCACCATTTCCTTGAGTTCGGTGATGGTGACCTCCTTCTCCTGCAGTTGCCGATTTTTTTCCCGGGCTTCGATGCTGAACTGTACGCGCATCCAGAGGCTATACAGCCAGGCGAGGGCGGCCCCAATCCCGGCAGATGCCAGAAGTTCCATCACCAGAGGGCTTTCAACGCTGACGCCGGGGGCAAAAGTAACCGTGACCGGGGTGGCGTTTTGCATGGCAAAGAGGGCAATGGCCAGGAGGGCTGAAAACAAGATCAGGTAGTTGAACAGTCGCATCGTTTTTCTCCTCGAAGGGATCCACTACGGCTTGCCAGCACCAGAATACCCATAAACTCGGGCCGGTTTTTGAGAAAAATTCCCTCAGAAAAACCAGCCATAACTGTGTAAGCCTTTGCCCAGAAAGTTGACCCCCAGGTAACATACCCAAACCACTCCAAAACCCAAGCTGGCCAAGAGGGCGGGGCGTCTGCCTTGCCAGCCTTTGGTGATGCGGGCATGCAAATAGGCAGCGAAGACCAACCAGGTAATTAAAGCCCAGGTTTCTTTCGGATCCCAGCTCCAGTAGGTACCCCAGGCTTCGTTGGCCCAAACGGCGCCGGCAATAATGCCGATGGTGAGCAGGGGGAACCCCAGCCCGATCAGCCGGTAGCTGGTGTTGTCCAAGATTTCTGCCAGGCTCAGCCGTTGCCAGGGGATCCCTTCTGGGGCCGGTTGGGGAGGGAGCTCAGCCGACGAGGGGGCAGGACGGGGGGAGCGGAGGCCGGCGTAGGCCAGTTCTGAAGCCGGGGAAGGCAGGGTGGCTTCCGCCCATTCGGGATGGGTCTGGGGTTGGGGAGGGCGAAATTGCAGGCCGAGGGAGTTGCCCTTGAGATGCACTTCCTGACCGCGAGTGACGATGAGAAAGCTGATGGAGAGAAGGGATCCCACCAGCAGCGCCGCGTAGGCCAGCAACATCACAGTCACGTGCATCATCAGCCAGTTGGATTGCAAAGCCGGCACGAGGGGCTGGGCTACCTGCATATCTTCCGGCAGCACCAAGGCAGCAAAGGCCACGATCCCGGTCACAACTGGGGCAGTCATGACCCCCACCCAGCGGCTGCGGCTCCAGTAGAGGGCCACCAAATGCAAAGCGGTGATCCCCCAGGCCAGGAAAAACAAAGACTCGTACAGATTACTCAAGGGGAAGTAGCCTGCATCGATCCAGCGGGCCGTCAACAGGGCGGCCATCGTCAAGTTTGCCCCGATCATCCCCGCTAGGCCCAATTCGGCCAAAAGCTGCACCTGGGGAAAAGCTGCCCCACCCCAGTAGAACAGCATGGCCCCCAGAGAAATGGCAAACGCCACGTTGTTGAGCAGAGCTTGCCACTGGGCCAGATCCATGCCCGCAAGAGCTGTTATCGCCAACAGAGCCATACACGACCTCAAAAGTGTCTCCGACCCGGCTTGAGCCAGGCCAGTTGATCCCATTCTAGGGCGGGGGAAGGGATCTTCCCCAAAGGACACATGCTGGTAATGTGGGGATGGCTTGTCTGCGGCTCGGCAGGATACAAAGAGCATTGGGATGTAAGGCTCATGCAAGAACACGCGGGAAATGCCAGGTTGAGAAGGTGGGGGTTGTTGAGATGGTGGATCTGTCTGTTGGCCGCCCTCGTTTTGGCCTCTTGTGGGGGATCCCCGCCTAAACCCCCGCAGGAACAGCTTCCCCAGCTAGAGCGCGTGCCGGTTCCCCCGGAGATTGCCAAGCTGGATGCCCATTTGCAGTATTGTCGCCCGCAAGTTCAGATCCTCAGCCCCAAGCCAGGTGAGGTGTTGCCAGAGCGGCAGGTAACCGTTCGCTTCGCGGTGCAAGGGTACCCACTTTTCAAAGATCCGCAATTGGGTCTTGGCCCTCATCTGCACGTGGTGCTGGACAACCGGCCCTACATCGCCCATTACGATGCCGATGCTCCCCTCGTTTTCAAGGATTTGGAGCCGGGATCCCATACTCTGCGGGTGTTTGCCGGCAAACCCTGGCACGAGAGCTTCAAAAACTCTGAAGCCTATGCCCAGGTTAGCTTCCACGTGCTAGCTCCCACCCCCGAGTACGTGCCACAGCCGCAACTGCCCCTGCTCACCTACAACCGCCCCACAGGCAGCTACGGGGCCGAGCCAATCTTGGTGGATTTCTGGCTGGCCAATGCCCCAGTGCGGGAGAGCCTGTTGAGTGACTTGCCACGGGACTGGCGGATCCGCTACACCCTCAACGGCCAATCTGGCCTGCTGGATCGCTGGGAGTCTTTTTATCTGAAGGGCTTCAGGCCCGGTCGCAATGTGATGGTGCTGGAACTGGTGGACAGCAAAGGGGATCCCATCCGCAATGTGTTCAACAGCGCCGCCCGCGAGATCACCTACACCCCTGGCGGCCAAGACACCCTCTCCAAGCTGGTTCGGGGGGAGCTAAAAGCCGAAGAGGCCCTGGCCATCGTCCAGCCCCAGCCCACCCCTACCCCAACTCCGACACCGGAGCCCACCCCGACTCCAGAACCCA
>NZ_JANSIL010000118.1:0-34795 GCF_047462015.1 Synechococcus sp. R5-13
TGTGACTTCCGCATTCCTCCCGGCACTGACCCTACGGGTACAGTGCGGGGCTCCTGCGATTTCTAGCTGACCAACTTTTCGCTCAATCAATCAGGGGGTAGGATCAGTCTACAGTTGCCATTCTTTAGGGATCCCTTCCGATGTTGAGCTGGTATCGTTCTTGCGCATCTCCTCGCCGTTGGGGATCCCGTTTGACTCTGGCTCTGGTGGCATTGGGGTTGGCCGGCGGCTGTCGGCTGCTGGATCGGGTGGGAGAGAGAGGCTTGCCGGTGGGATCTGCGCTGACCCGTTCTGCTCTGTGGAGAGGCAGCCAAACCGTGACGGGAGCGCTGGAGGTGGGAGATCAAGTCAGCCGCCAGTACGGCAGCTTTTGGGATGGGATCCCCGTCACCGCTGAGCCGGGACAGATTTTGATTGCGGCCCTAGAGAGCGAAGATTTTGATGCTTATCTGGAGCTGGTGGACGGCCAAGGGCGGGTGATTGGCTTTGACGATGACTCTGGCCTGGATGTGAATGCCCTGTTGGCAGTACGTCTGCCGGAGGGAGGCACCTATACCCTGCGGGCCACCAGCTTTGAGCCGGAATCCACCGGCAACTACCGGCTCACCTATATCCTCACCCAGGTAGATTGGCAGGAAAGCCTATCGGGCCGTCTGCAGGAGGGATCCCTTCAGCATCCCGAGGATGGCAGTTGGATGGACGAATATCCCATTGCCGCCCGCGCCGGCCAGATCCTGATCGCTTCCATGACCAGCTCCGATTTCGATGCCTTTTTGCAGCTGCTGGATCCCAGTGGAGAAGTCAGGGCTTGGGATGATGACCAAGGGGGTGGAACCGATGCTCTGATGATTGCCTTTCTGCCCCGCACCGGCACTTATACCCTGCGGGCCAACACCCATAAGCCACGAGAAGAAGGAGCCTATAGGTTACAGTACGCCTTGCGCTAGCCCCTGCTCGCCCAGATTCCCTGTCTTACAGCTTGGATAAGGGGGCTTGTGAACCTTCTGATGCTGATGTCGAGATTTTGACAGGAATCATCGTTTTTTAACGCCTAATGTTGATATATGTCAGGAGTTGCCAGTTTACCTTCCTAAGATCCTCACAAAGCCAGAAGGGGCACTGCTTGCTGAGCTTTGTGGGAAAGCATAACATCTTATCCTAAGTTGTGACGGAGCTGAAATATTGTCCTCGGGGATGAGGTCTTTTTTCTAGAATCGAATCGATGGCCTAGACCATTCTTTTGCAGTTCAGCCCCTATCTCCACAAAATGGATGCCATGACTCCTGAAATGGTACGCCAGTTTTGGTCTTTGGTCAGCGAGATTGGCAGGCCAGATTGGCTCACAAAGCGTGACGATGACTTGGTGAACCTGCTTCTGAGCGCCTGTCAGAAAAAACACGCCCTCAGCAGTGTCGATGCCTCAATTCTCAATCGCTACATCAGCATTCGCTTGCCCTTGATTCGCGATATCCTCGTGGATTAAACCTAGAGAGGACAAGGTTTTCCCATCATGCTGGCCGCACAAATCACCTTGCTGGTCTACGGGGCACTGCTTTTGGTGGGCGGAGCAATCGGCTATAGCAAAGGCAAAAGCTCCAAGTCTCTCATCGGGGGGCTGGTTGGGGCCGCCCTCAGCGGAGTCAGCTATGGGCTGCTGGGGGTGGATCCCCGCTGGGGGCTGGGCTTGGGCCTGGGGACGACAGTGCTGGGATCTATCGTATTCGCCCTGCGCTACCGCAAAACCCGAACGTTAATGCCTGCCGGCTTGATGTTCATCCTCAGCTTGGGAGCAGCTGTCCTTCTGGGACTTAGCTTTGGAGCGGCCTAGGCGACTTCTGGTTGCGCCGGTGGGGTGAAGTTTGTTGAACATTCGATGTAGTCAATTTCGATGTAGTCAATTTTCAGCTCTCGGCCCGAGCGAATCTCTTCCATCGGGGATCCACAGTTGGGGCAAGCATAGCGCCGGCCTATTTCTGGCTTGTATTCTTGGCCGCAGGGATGGCAATAGGCAATGAGCGGCGTTTCCCGGATGACCAACTGGGATCCCTGTAGGAAAGTACCCTGGGTTTGTGCGGCATAGGCAAAGGTTAGGCTGGCCGGCTCTACACAGGTAAACTGTCCTACCACCAGGTGCACCCGAGCGATCTGAGGCTGTCCCGGCTGACTTTGCCACCAGTCACGTAGTGTTTGGATCAAGGCGCGGGTCATGTCGGTCTCGTGCATCTCTTACCTCCAGTCGCCGGCCATTTCTGGCGTCGCCTCCGGGTGGATGTAGGCGGGCTTCTCTCGGCGCGGCAGTTGCCCAGATACCACCAAATGGGCCAGCGTATCGCAAATGACTCGGGTGGCCATCAGGGCTGTGATATCGCTAATGTCGTAGGGGGGAGAGACTTCCACCACCTCCAGGCCACAGATCGGTGCTTCCCGCACAATGCGCTTGAGCAAGTAGAGCGCTTCCCGCGGCAGCAGCCCACCCGGCTCTGGCCAGCCTGTACCGGGTACAAAGCCGGCATCGATGCAGTCGATATCGAAGCTGATGTACACACAATCGGTGCCGTCTAGGGCTTTTTCGAGGGCGAAATCGGCGGCTGCATCCAAGCCCATTTCGGTGATGTCGGTAACGGTGAGGATGTGGGTGGCCCGCTCCCGGCACACTTTCACCCCTTGCCGTGGCACTTGCCAGCCGCCAATGCCCAGTTGCACCAGGTTGTGGGCCGGTGCGTTGCGGATGTTGGTGGCATGAAACCAAGGACAGGTGTGCATGCGCTCATCCAAGTCGGTTTCTTGGGTGTCCACATGGCGGTCGAAGTGGATGATGCCCATCTTCTTGTCCCCCAAGTGGCGACAGATCCCCCGCACCGTGGGAAAGCCAATCGAATGATCCCCGCCCAGGATGACGGGAAAGGCGCCAGACCCGAAAATGTGAGCTACCCCTTTGGAGATTTGGTCGAAGGATTTTTCGTTGTTGGCCGGGATCGTAAAAATATCGCCGACATCGCAGAGGGTGATCTGCTCTCGCAGATCGACGCCAAACTCAAAGTTGTAGGGGGTGTACAGAGCGGAAATGCGCCGGATCCCCTGTGGGCCAAAGCGAGTGCCGGGCCGATAGGTGGTGCCGGAATCGTGGGGTACACCCACCACTGCCACATCGTACTCCCCAACTTTGCGCACATCCTCCAGGTAGGGAGCCTTGAGGAAGGTGTTGATGCCGGCATAATGGGGCAATTCGCCACGGGAAAAGGTGGGGATGGAGCGATCGCCGATGCTGGCTGCTGCCTCGAGGCCAAACTCTAAGCCTCGACTCACCTCTTGCTGCCAACCGGATAGGGAAAGCCTCGCTTCTTTGGCCAAAGCCGCTTGGGCTTCGGTGGAAAAGCCGTTATTTGCGTTCGATTCGGTGGTCATGGCTGGGATCCCCCATTAGGTGGTGTATTCGGCGTTGATGCGCACGTAATCGTAGCTGAGATCGCAGCCCCAGGCCACGCCCTGGCCGGATCCCTGATGGAGATCCACGGTAAAGGTCACCGGATCCCCTTTCAAGTACTCAGAGGCTGCCTTGCGATCGAAAGCCAGGGGCATTCCCGCCTGCATGAGCAGAAAATCCCCCAGACGGATATCCAACCGGCGGCTGTCGAAGGGGATCCCGGCCCGTCCGGCGGCGGCTGCCACCCGTCCCCAGTTGGGATCGTTGCCAAAAGCTGCCGCCTTCACCAAGGGAGAGCTGGCGATCACACGGGCCATGTGTCGGGCTGCCGCATCATCCACAGCCCCACACACCCGAATTTCCAGCAGCTTGGTAGCTCCTTCCCCATCGCGGGCAATGGCCTTGGCCAGATGAATGCAAACTTGGTTGACCATCTCCGCTAAGGTCTGGGCAGCTTCTGTGCCGGCTTGCAGGGGTGGGATCCCACTTTGGCCGTTGGCCAGGGCCAAGAGCATGTCGTTGGTGCTGGTATCCCCATCCACCGTGATTTGGTTAAAGCTGAGGTCGGCAGCTTGCTTGAGGATCTGCTGCCACAGGCGGGGATCCACAGCCGCGTCACAGGTTAAAAAAGCCAGCATCGTGGCCAAGTTGGGGTGGATCATGCCGGATCCCTTGGCAATGCCCCCGACCCTGACGGTGTACCCGTCGATCTCAGCTTGCAGGGCAACGCTTTTGGTCACCAAGTCGGTGGTGATGATGGCGCGGGCGGCGCTCTCCCCCCCCTCTGGAGAGAGGCTGTCGATAAGGCCAGGCAGGGCTGCTTGGATTTTCGGCATTTCCAGTTGTCGCCCGATGACCCCTGTGGAGGCCGTGAGCACCTGATGGGCCGGGATCCCCAACCGTTCTGCCACCCAGAGGGCCAGTTGGGCGTTGTTGCGCTCTCCTTCTTCTCCGGTACAGGCGTTGGCTTGCCCAGCATTGCAGAGGATGGCCCGCACCGGCTGCTGTTGGGCGAGGATCCCTTGGTTGTAGGTAACACAGGCTGCTTTGACCTGATTGGTGGTAAAAACGCCTGCCCCAACCGCATCGCACTCGGAAACGATCAAAGCCAGATCCGCAGCTCCTGAGGGCTTGAGGCCAGCGGCCACTCCAGCGGCTCGAAATCCTCGCGGGGCTGTAACAGCACCTGCAACCGGTTTAAATGGGGATCCCATGTGTTCCTTGGCCAGAGGGTGGTCGGCAACATCATACCGACTTGCTGCTCCGATTTGGGTCATCGCAAGCTTTCCGTGAGAAACTCTCTGGAAACCGGTTCTGAGGGAAAGAGTTGTAGTTACGCCTACCAAGCAGAGGCGGCAGAGAGGGTTATTTTGAAAGTGTGTGCTTCCTCTGCTCCGGGAATTGCCAGCCATGCCTGCCCCTGTCATCACCCTCAACCATGTCAGCAAGGTCTATTCCAATGGCACGGTGGCTTTGCAGGACATGAATATGACCATCCAAGAAGGGCAGTTCGTTAGCTTGGTGGGGCCATCCGGCTGTGGGAAAAGCACGGTGCTGCGGTTGGTGGCGGGTCTGGGGCATCTGACCACAGGCTCTATCGAATGGGGGCAAAATCTTGAGAAGGATGCTCCCCAAGGGGAACCCAAGTTGGCCTTTGTGTTTCAGGAACCGGCCCTTATGCCTTGGGCGACGGTGATGGACAATGTGCGTCTGCCCTTGAAGCTGGCAGGTGAGCCCAAGCCAAAAGCCGATCGAGATGTCTTGGAAGCTCTGCAACTGGTGGGCCTGCGGGGGTTTGAGCGCAGTTTTCCCCGCGAGCTATCGGGCGGCATGCGCATGCGGGTTTCCATTGCTCGCGCCCTGGTAACCAAGCCGCAGGTGTTGCTGATGGATGAACCCTTCGGAGCTCTGGATGAAATCACCCGCAGCAAGTTGAACAGCGACCTGTTGGAGCTGTGGCAAGAAAAGCGCTGGACGGTGCTCTTCGTTACCCACAACATTTACGAGGCCGTCTACCTGTCCAACCGCGTGGTGGTGATGGCGGCTCGCCCAGGGCGGGTGATAGCCGATATTCCCATCGATGCGCCCTATCCCCGCTCGGAAGACTTTCGCACCTCTTCCCTTTACAACAACTACTGCCGTGAAGTGTCGGCCCGTCTGCACGAGGCCATGCACGGCTCAGCTCAGGATCCCCCCTATTTGCGCCCCCTCTCTGCTGGACGTTTGCGCTGATGGGATCCCTGGCTTAGCGGTGTTCTCTCTGTTGCGTAAGTCCCTTGATGCCCCAACCTCACGATATGTTCGACCTGTTTGTCCAGCTTCTCGAGCCATGGCGCCGTTGGCTGGGATCCCTTGTTGGCTTGGGGGAGAGCTGGCCTCTCCATTGGCCAGATTGGTCTCTGCCCAAGCTGACCGGCGCGGTTGAAGAAAAGCTCAGACCCCAACCCACGGATGAGGCAGACATACCGAGTGCCGGCTCAGGGGTGCCCGCGAAGGGGTTGAATCTGGGCCGTTGGTTCAACCTGGAAGTGATTGCCCCCCTTATCGTCGGGATCCTCTTCTTGGTGGGCTGGGAAGTGGCGGTGCGGGTAACGGGAGTGCCCCACTACCTCTTGCCGGGGCCGATTTTGGTGGTGCAAACCCTCATCCGCGACTGGGGAACGCTTTTTCCTTCCCTGTTGATCACTGTGCAAATTACGGTGGTGGCCTTTTTGGCTGCCACAGTGTCGGGGCTTTTGGTCGCGATTGTGTTCACCCAGAGCAAATGGATCGAGCGCAGCTTTTTCCCCTATGCGGTGATTTTACAGACGATGCCCATTGTCTCCATCGCCCCACTGATCATCATTTGGCTGCGCAACAACACCTTTGCCGCGATGGTGGTGTGCGCCTGGATTGTGGCTTTTTTCCCGATTCTTTCCAACACCACTCTGGGGCTGAACAGCGTCGATCACAACCTGCTCAACCTGTTCCAACTGTACAAGGCCAACCGCTGGCAAACGTTGATCTACTTGCGGCTACCCAGTGCCATGCCCTATTTCATGGGGGGCCTGCGCATCAGCGGTGGCCTTTCTTTGATTGGGGCGGTGGTGGCGGAGTTTGTTGCCGGTACCGGTGGGCAACGGGCCGGGATCGCCTACCAGATCTTGATCTCCAGCTTCAACCTGCAGGTGCCCCGCATGTTTGCGGCCTTGATTTTGGTCACCGGCTTGGGGATCCTGATCTTCATTTCCTTGAGTGCTCTATCCGACCGGGTGTTGGGCAAGTGGCATGAGAGCGCTGTGCGCCGAGAGAACTGAAAAATTGAACTTTGGTGAAAATTAGGGCCCCCTCTCTAACATCTAGGGTCATTTGGATTCAAACTAGGACGCTGCACCCACCCCTAAAACGTTGAACGCACGCGGCCAAAGGCTTTTCTCAATAGCTCAGGCGCCTCACTCTAACCTGAAACGACTAAGTGCCTTGAATAGGAGCAGGTGGAAGGCGTCTTCTGGAAAAGCCCAGAGATATCGCTGCGCTTGCTGTCGGCGGCTATCTCAGATGCTATTTTTGGGTTGCTATCGGAGGGGGATGAACTCGGTGCGGCCAATGATTTGCTGGCCTTGATCCGAGAGCGCGTAGTTGATGAAATCGGCCACCACAGGGCTAGTCCTCTGAGGTGCCACCAAAAACACATTCCGCGCCAAGGGGTAGCTGCCCCTCTGGATGGCCTCACGGGTGGGCATCTGGCCGTCGATGGGCACAATCCGCACCGTTTGCTGGTTTTGCACCTGATCGACAGTGCTGTAGGTGATGCCATCTTCTCCCAAAGCCCGCAGCAGCGGGGTGGTGACATCTTCTGTGGCGGTGGTGAAGTAGGGAGGGTTATCGGGAGCGAAGGGCAGCCCCAACAACACGAGTTCTTGGAAAACGCTGTAGGTGCCGCTCTGGGGGGCGCGATTGAGGACCCGAATCCGCCGATCCGGGCCGCCCACCTGGCTCCAATTGGTGATCCGACCCTGGAAGATATCGGCCAATTGCTGCAGCGTCAGTCCTCCTTTGTAGGGGTTGTTCACCCCCACCGCCACCGCCAGGGCATCTTTGGCCACCGGGATCGCCTGTAGACCCGCCTGCACTTCGCTGGCATTGAGGGGGCGGGAGCTAGCGGCCATCTGGATGCGACCTTCCATCAGGGCCTTCAGGCCGGCATTGGATCCATTGGGCTTGCCATCCGGGATCCCATAGGTGAGGGGAATGCCGGGGTTGCGCTGGGTGTAGCCTCCCTTCAGGGCCAAGACGATCCGGATCATCGTGACGCTGCCATCCACCTGGAGCACTGCTGGGTTGGGCAGAGAAGTATCCAGATTAACGGCGTTGGCAGGCGGGTTGGGCGCTGTTGGGGCTTGGGGCCGGGTAGCTGGAATCTGGCTGGGGATAGGAGGTGTGTTCTCTCTATTCAGGAATGAGTCCAACAGGCCGGAACGATAGGCATACCAGCCGCCGCCTCCCAGTATCGCGAACAAAAGAATGTAGACGATTGGAGGTGGGCCGGAAGGTCGTGCAGTCATGGGATCCCCCCTAAAGAAAATTCACGATCCAGACTTTTGAGACTTCCCCCTCTGTTGTATCAGCTATCCGCGCAGATTGGGTGAGCAGCAGGTTAAGGTGCATCTATCCGCACATGGCCGCCTCTCGTCCCACCTCGCGCAGCTCAATTACGTCCGCACGGGGATCCGCCTGCACAACTTCCAACTCGATCCAAGCCCCCAGAGGAATCTGGCGTTCTAGGCGCACCGGCACCCGAAAGGCAATCTCATCCAGCATGGCCAACACCAAGTTTTCCTGCTCGCGCAGGTAGCCCAAGACCAGAGCCCGCCAAATTTGCCCCGGTCGCAGGCGCAGGTATTCGATGCTCCAGTAGCGCTTGGATTTCCGCTCCACCTGGTTGGCCTCAGCGGTGCCCGGCTCAATCCCCACCAGCAACTGCTGCACATCCGCCTCCGTCAACGGCAAGGGATCCCCACGCAGGAAAGCCTTGATCTGGTAATGGGCCACCAAATCCAGGTAGCGCCGAATCGGGGAGGTAACCTGACAGTAGGCATCGAGACCCAGCCCTGTATGTCGCCCCGGCTGGGTGGCTACTTCCGCCCGCGATAGACACCGCATGATGGCAAAAGACCGAACCGGCCCCTGAGGGTACCTATCCAGCACTTCGGGTGGGGGTAAGTCGGGAGCCGGCTGCAGACGATAGGGCACCGGGATCCCATTTTGGCTGGCGAAGCGAGCCGCCACCTCGCCGGTGAGCACCATCATTTCCGCCACCATCTGCCGCGCAGGAGTATCCTCGATTACCCGGAGGTGGGGGATCTCGTCGATGACCTTGATATCTTGCTCGGGCAAGCCAATTTGGATTGCCCCTTGAGCCATCCGCCAGGCATAACGCCACTGGGCTGCCCGGGCAATGGCTGTCAGTTGAGCCTCTGCCCCCAACTCCAACATTTCATCGGCATCTTCGTAGGTGAGGCGGTAGGTCACTTTGATCTGGCTGAGGCAAATCTTGGAATCGCGGATCTGGCCGTCGGATCCCAGTAGAATGCCAAAGCTAAGGGCAGGCCGCACCTCTCCCTGCACCAAGCTCATCGGGCCGGTGGACAACTCCGGCGGGAACATCGGGATCACCCGCTCCGGCAAATAGACGCTGGTGCCACGCTTGCGGGCTTCCAAATCGAGGGGATCCCCCCACTGCACCCAACAACTGGGATCAGCGATGTGGATCCAGAGCTTCACCGCGTCATCCGACCAGAACTCGACGCTGAGGGCATCGTCAATGTCGCGGGTGCTGGCATCATCGATGGTGTAGGTGTGGAGGTGGGTGAGATCCTGCCGCAGGTGGGGATCCCAGAAAGAGGGAGGCTGGCTGAGCAGGGCTTGGGTGTATCGCTCCACCGCCTTCGGGAACTGGGTTGGGATCCCGGTGAGGCGCAGGGCCAGGTTCTCGTGGCGGCTCCACAGCCCCAGAGCCACCAAAGCCTCAAAGGCCCCCTGCGGAGTGTCAGGAAACCCCATCAGCTCCAGCAGTTGCGAGGCCCGTTCCCGATCCGACGGGTTGAGATTGGAAGAGAGATCCTCGTGGCTGCGAATGGCTGCTGCTGCTCCCTGCAGGGCCAGGCGCTCCAGCACCTCCAGGCGGGCCCGTTCGGCAGGAGTCCAGGGATACCCTTGACCGGGATGAGCCAGAGCCTCTCGCAGATGGGCCTCAAACTCTAGTTGTTCCTGCTGCCGTTGTTGGGCAACGGCCATTTGATGGAGGATCTCCTTCACCTGAGCCGGAGTGCGGGGTTCGTAGCTTTCCCCCTTTTGCTTGAAGTAGGTGCGATCCTCGCTCAAGAGGCGATAGGCGGCATAGGTAGAGACCGGAGAATCATCAGAAAACAACAGCCGAGCCATCTCCGCCAAGCTCAGAGACCGCCGCTCCTCCTGCACCAGTTCCCAGGCCAGCGCCAAGCTTTCGGGATCCAACTTTGCCTGCACCGCCTGCCAAAAGCCGGGGATGTCGGAAGCCGTGAAGCTGGATCCCCCGTTCAAAGCAAAGGTAATCTGGCGAGGGTGAACACTATGAACCTGCCCAGAAGGCACCCCCAGCAGTAGGTTCTTCTTACCCTCAGTGCCCTGAACCACTGCCAACACACGGTCGTTATTGTAACGAAACTCCACCAGTGTGCCCTTTTCCACCCGTTCTCCTTATGTCGGCTGTCGTCAGATTGCAGGCTCTCTTCCATTCTCCACCAGTTCTGTCCGCCTGCCTACCTGGAAACCCCAGCCAGAAGACGTACGGGCACTTGAATAGGTAGCAGATGTTAGATATATCGGTACTTAAGCATATAGGTATGTGATATATAGACACACGAGATATAAATTTTTGGGTAGATTGCGGTTATGTGTTGGGCACTGCGATTTCAGAGCAGAGGCCAGCTCTGCCAGGTTTGTGGGATAGGGTTACCAGCCAGGGCTCCTAAATTCCGTAGAGATACTGTTGCCAGCATTTCGCAAGTGAATACTTCCACTTCTTCCATGTGTGATATCCTAGAGACTAGAGGTAGGGCACAGTTACCATAGGCTGCTCCCCAATTGAGCAAGCAAAAGGGTGGTACTCAAGAGTCGTTTCCCTACAGTGAAGGTCACGGAAACAAGAGATTCCGTATTTCTTCACCTAAAACTTTTTAGCTTAGCGCTCAAAAGGTAAACCGTGGACAACCCAAAGCGACTGTTGCTCATCGATGACGATCCGAACTTAATCCTGCTGGCCAAGGACTACCTAGAGTTTCGCGGTTATGAGGTGGTGGCGGCGAGCAACGGTCTGGAGGGGTTGGAAGCGATGCGCCATTTCACACCAGACCTGATCATCTGCGATGTGATGATGCCGGAGATGGATGGCTATACCTTTGTGGAAACCATTCGCTCCAACAGTGCTACGGACTGGATACCTGTGATTTTTCTGTCGGCGCGTGGGCAGACGGCGGATCGGGTGCGCGGCCTGACCACAGGGGCAGATGTTTACATGGTCAAGCCCTTTGAGCCGGAAGAATTGGTGGCGCAGGTGGAGTCTTCTCTCAAACATACCGAGCGCCTGTTACAAGTGCAGAATGTGGGCATTCAGCCGGTCATAAAACTGGATCGGGAAATTGAACTTACGCCAACAGAAACTAAGGTGATCCAGTACGTGGCCAGGGGCCTGTCCAACCGCGAGATTGCCGAAGTTCTTGGGGTGAGCCAGCGCACCGTTGAAAGCCACGTCAGCAACATGCTGGGCAAAACCGGCCTGCACAACCGCACAGAACTGGCCCGCTGGGCGATAGAAAGTGGTCTGGGCAAAAAACCGTTGTAATTCCCGCCACCCCTTTCAACGGCTGGAGAACTCTATCTCCTCGGCGCGATTGGAGATAGGGTAGTGATCGCACTTGAAGGGCAAGGTAACTGGGGTGGGCAAGTCTTTTCAAAAATTGGCGGGGGAGGATCTGCTGGCCTTGCCCCAACGTACATTGGCCGCCGATTTTCACTGCGTTACCCAAAAACTGGGTCTAAAGCCCCGTCCTTCCAGGACAGTTTTTGCCCTGTTGTTGTCATTTTAAACAGGAATGAAACATTTCCGTTGCATTGCTTCCTAGATTGCTTTCTAGCTCCTTTCTCCCTCTGGGACAGGATCTAAAGGTGATTGTGGAAGCGGCGTGGAACGTTTGGGCAGCAGCGGGGGTGTCTCAATCTAGTTTGAAATGACTATAGACCTGCAATGATATAGACCTGCAATGAAATAAACCCATGCTGGTCAGGGAAGCCAAACTCCTCAACGCCGCTCCAGCGCCATACCAAGCCTTGGATGAGGCCCTGCCCAGTTTGTCCGCAACCAATGCTTGCGTCACTGGATGGATGAGCGTGGTGTCAACAAAGCTGCCTTGTACTCCCGATGCAATGTTAACTTGGCAACTGGGATGGGTTTCCCCGCAAGGCTTCCAGGAAGGCAAATACTGCAGGCGGATGCAGCGCAGAGGCCAGAACGGCAGCCCCGATCACCCGCTCCAGTGGGATCGGCAGCCGGCGGATCTGGATCCCTTCGGGAATGGGAATGGCGGCCAAGCGGGGCAAGATGGCAGCCCCCAGACCCTGTGCCACCATGTTCACAATGGTGGAGTCTTCCTTCACCAAGTAGGCCACCTTGAGGGTTTGGTGAGCAGCTTCCCAGTGGTTCCGCACCGCGGTGGTGCATTCGGCGTAGTTGTAGAGAATGTAGGAAAAACGGGAAAGATCCTCCCAGGTCAGGGTTTCCGGCAGGGGCCCAAAACTCAGCGGAACCAACACAATGAACTCATCGCGGGCAATCTCCCACGTCTGTAGATCCTCAGCAGCCCGCGGCAGGGGCAACAGGCCAATATCCACCTGGCCCGATCGCAACAGATGTTCGACAGTGGCCGGATCTTCCTCTGTAAGGGTGAGGGTAATCTGGGGAAATTGTTGGCGGAAGCGGGCGATCACCGGCGGCAGCAAATGGGTTGCAGCACTGCGAAAAGCGGCAACCCGCACATTTCCCCCCCGCAACCCTTTTTCCAGGTTGGCCTCATAATCCATTTGTTCCCGCAGTTGCAGCATTTTGCGAACATGGCGCAGCAGTCGCTCCCCCACCGGGGTTAGGCGCGCCCCAAAGCGACCGCGCACCAGTAGAGTCACCCCCAATTCTTCCTCTAGGCTGGCAATGGCCCGGCTCACCGCCGACTGGGAAATGTGCAATTGCAGAGCGGCATCGCTGAAATTTCCCCGCTCCACCACAGCCACCAGGGTTTGCAGTTGTGAGATGTTCATGGATCCCATCTATTCGATCTGCGCATAGATGTGATGCTATCTCAGGTTTGAACCCTCCGCCGCGCCTGACTAAACTACGACATAACTTCTCCTTCACACTGCGAAACAGCGGGAAACAGTGTGAAAACCTCTTTATCTTCCTGTCGTTGGTCAAGTGTCCCTATGTCGAGATCCATGTTTGCCCTGCTGCCATTCCATCAATTTCGAGATACTCCCGGCGTGCGTTTTTTCGACATCACGGTTGCGCGATCCAACGCCCGCGATTTGGTTTACCACGATGGGCCGGCCATCAGTCCCCCCAATAATCCTCAGGGCTATTGGCAGTTTTATATGCATCCACACCAAGAGGACAACCTACTGGCTCTATGGGGCGGACGGACGTTTTACCTGGTGAATTTTAGCTGGAGGGATCCCTTCCATATTGTGCGCCTGGAAGCGAATCGAGGCATTTTGCGAATTCCTCCCGGCACTTTTCACCGTTCCGTCTCCGATCCAGAGGGATCCATCGTATTGAACCAGGCGGTGCGCGACGAAAAAGCCATCTTGGAAAAAGAATTTCGCATCTACGACAGCAGCCGTATTCCCCGATTGCTGCAGGTGACCTCGGCACCCGCCCCTTTGCCCCGCATTTGTGCCTGAGTACAGTTAACCCATGCCCCCCCGCGAGTCAATCAGGGCTCGCAATCGGGCAGCAGCCTGTGTGAGCTGTGCCGAGGGAATGGACACTGTGGGGTCGAAGGGATGCCCTGGTGGGTTGGCTGTGGCCAGAGGCTCAGCCCTCTTTGCGGATCCCTGTAGGTGAAAACTGAAGCTAGAGTAAAGATGGGTGCTGGGGGATCGACCAATGCTCTCTCTGGAGCGCAAGGGCATAGCGGATAGCTCGCTCAATTTGGCGGAGTACATCGACCATACTCTGCTGTTGCCGATGGTTACTCCAGAACAGATTGACCAGGGGTGTGAGATTGCCTTGCGCTATGGCTTCCCCACTTTTTGTGTTCCTCCTTGCTACGTGCCGCGGGTGGTGGAGCGGCTGCATGGATCCCCGGTCAAGGTGAGCACGGTGGTGGGGTTTCCCCTGGGCACAACCACTGCAGAGGCCAAGCTTTACGAGGCCCAACTGGCGGTGGAGCAGGGGTGCCGGGAGCTGGATGTCCGCATCAACTTGGCTTGGCTCAAGGCGGGAGAGCTGGATCGCCTCCATGCCGAGATTGCCCAACTGGTGGAAGAAACGGGGGTTTGCGTCAAGGCCATTTTGGAAACGGCTCTGCTGACCGAGGAGGAGAAAAAGCTGGCCGGGGAGATTTGTATCGATGCGGGGGCGGCTTTTTTGATGACCTCCACTGGCTGGATGGGGGGGGCGACGCCGGCAGATGTGCAACTGTTGTGGCAACTCAGCCGCGGTAAAGTGGGGGTGAAAGCGTCGGGCGGCATTCGCACAGTGGCTCAAGCAGAGGCCATGATCCAGGCGGGGGCCAGCCGTATTGGCACCTCTTGGGGGCTGGAGCTGATGCAAGAGCTGAAAGCCAGAGGAACCCCATGAGTGGCCGCACCTACCGGGTTACGGGCATCAATCTCAAAGGGATCCCCCTGGGAGAGTCGGATCGGATTGTTACCATCTTGACCCGCGAGCAAGGGTTGATCCGGGCGGTGGCCAAGGGATCCCGTAAGCAGCCTTCCAAGCTGGGTGGGCGGATGGAGCCTTTTGTCATCAACGATTTGCTGATGGTGCGGGGGCGCTGGTCTGCCCAAGCAGATACCTCCCAGCGTTTACAACGCATTGTCCAAGCGGAAACCCTCCAGACTTTTCCTCGTCTCAGCCGCAGCTTAGCCCATCTCACAGCAGCGCAGTATTTGGCGGAGGTGGCCTTGCTGTTGGCCTTGCCCGATCAAGCCCAGGAAGAGCTGTTTGTGGTGTTGGTCGAACACTTGGAACGCATCGAGCGGGCTGCTTCGGAACAGGCCGTTCTGCCCTTGCTCACCCATGGGTTGTATCACCTCCTGGCGTTGGCAGGGTTTGCCCCTCAGGTACAAGCCTGCTACTTCTGTCAAGGGGGGTTGGTCGGCAGCGTTTTTTTCAGCCCCCAATGGGGTGGCTTGATCTGTGATCCCTGCCGGGTGGCCCAGCGGCCCAGCCCGATTGCCTGGGTCTCCGCTTCTGCCTTACGTGCCTTGGGATCCCTGCCCAACTCGACATTGCCTCTGCCTGAGGATTCGCTGCCTTTGGCTGCTTGGCTGGAGGCAGAACGTCTGTTGCGGCGTGTTTTGGAGCATCATACAGATCGAGAAATCCGTTCCGCCGAGCTATTGGCCAGTTGCTACGCTGTTCCCACCGCAAACGGCCAGGGATCCCCAGCTTTTCCTGAGGGACATCCCGAAAAATGGGCATCGGTCTGAAAAAGTTGTGAAGGTATGTATCAAGTCCGGCCCAATAGCCGCAAAATAGAGCATCGAGGCGGGTTGGCAGCCGATTTTGGATGATAAATTAGGTTATGGAAAGTAACTTCTTACGAAGGCCTCTCAGGTTTGAGCAATGTTTTTTGGGGAGGAGTGCCTTGCACCAGGTACTGGACAGCATCATCAGGTGGGATTGAAGTTGGAGCTTTTAACAAGATTGAATCCACTGCCGAGAGGGCCTTCTGTTTTGTGCTTGTTTCCCGGAGCTGCATCCCTGAGGTGCGGCTTTGGTTAATTGCAGATGATTGCTTGTGAGTGTTCAATTTCCTCGGTGAGTCTGCCCAACTGAGGAGCAGCCCCTGAGGTTCCTGTATCCGCCCAACTCAAGTTAGCGCCCACCTCAGTTCTTTTTCAGATTTCTCTTTTACCGAGTACCGTTAGAAGTTCAGGAGTTGCAGCACCGTGGAAGCACAGCGTAAGGAACGGATTCTGGTGGTCGATGATGAGGCCAGCATTCGACGCATTTTGGAAACCCGTCTGTCCATGATCGGATACGACGTGGTCACAGCTTCGGACGGCGAGGAGGCGCTGGAGGTTTTCCACAAGCAGGATCCCGACCTGGTGGTGCTGGATGTGATGATGCCGAAGCTGGATGGCTATGGGGTCTGCCAGGAGCTGCGCAAAGAATCCGACATCCCCATCATCATGCTGACGGCGCTGGGCGATGTGGCCGACCGTATCACGGGGCTGGAGCTGGGGGCAGACGACTATGTGGTCAAGCCCTTTTCCCCCAAGGAGCTGGAAGCTCGCATTCGGTCGGTGTTGCGCCGGGTGGCGCGGTCGGCCCACGATGGGATCCCCAGTTCTGGGGTGATTCAAGTGGGGGATATTCGCATCGATACCAACAAGCGGCAGGTCTACAAACGGGACGAGCGCATTCGCCTGACGGGGATGGAGTTTAGTCTGCTGGAGTTGTTGGTCAGTCGGTCGGGGGAGCCTTTTTCCCGCTCCGAGATTTTGCAAGAGGTGTGGGGCTATACCCCGGAGCGCCATGTGGATACGCGGGTGGTGGATGTCCACATCTCGCGGCTGCGGGCCAAGCTGGAGGATGACCCCAGCAACCCAGAGCTGATCCTGACGGCCCGAGGCACCGGCTATCTGTTTCAGCGCATCGTTCAGGGGGAGGAACAGGCACGGTCTTGAGAGGGGATCCCTCGCAACCTCTCTTCAAGAGCGGCCTGCACCCGCCTCAACACGCCAACCCAGTCTCCCGGTGTGTCTTGTCGAAACAGTCGCATTACCCCGGGGTACCAGGGGCTATCTTCTCGATGGAGCAGCCAGCGCCAATCGGCGGCAAAGGGGAGCAGCACCCATACCGGCTTGCCCATCGCCCCGGCCAAATGAGCAACGGCTGTATCAACGCTGATCACCAGATCCAACTGGGCAACGGCTGCGGCTGTATCGACAAAACTGCGGAAACGGGATCCCAGCTCCAACACTTGGTGCTGCTCCAATAGGGATCCCAGCGGCCTTAGATCTTCCCCCACCTGCAGGCTAACCCACTGGATGGAAGGCCCATGCAAGTGCTGGAGCAGCAGATCCAGAGGACAACTTTTCAGCCTTTGTACGCGGTTGAGCTCAGGATGGGCACGCCGACCGCTGGCCCACACCAGCCCCACTTTCATCCGCTCCTGGGAAAGCTCCGGCCAGTCTTCCCGCCAGGAGAGGCTCAAAGGGATCTGCGGCCCGCCGGCATGAACGGGATAGACAAGATAGGGGATGCGGGCCGGGATCGTCTCCAGGGTGGTACCCAACCGCTGTGGCAAGCTGAGCAAAGGCAGATGGCAATCAAAAGAGGGCAAGGGATCCGTTTCCGAGATCACCTGCACCTGGGGAAGGGGGAAGCACCCTCTGAACAGCTCGACAAGGGATCCCTGACAGCGGAGGCAGATTTGCGCTTGGGGATGGGCCTCGGCCAGCAGCGGCAGGTAGCGCACAAACTGAAGCGTGTCCCCCAACCCTTGTTCGGCGCAGATCAGCAGGGTCTGGCGGCCCAGAGGGGATCCCGTCCACAGAGGGGAAAGAAAGCGCGGGTAGGTCGCCCCTTGTCGCTGCAGCCGCCATTCGTATTCTCGCCACCCCTCCTCGTAGCGGCCCAGGGTCAGCAAAGCCGTGCCCAGGTTGTAGTGGATCTCCGGCCAGTGGGGGGCCAACTGCAAGCTGCGCCGATAGGCTTCAATGGCCGCTTCCAACCGGTTTTGTTCCTGCAAGATGGTGCCCAGGTTGTTGTGAGGCTGGGCGTCCCTCGGCAGCAGCAAGATGGCCCGTTGCAGACAATCGGCGGCCTCCTCCAAGCGATCTTGCAGGTGCAGGCAGTGGCCGAGGTTAACGAGAATTCGCCCCTCCTGGGGTGCAAGGGCGAGAGCTTGGCGAAACCAGCCTTCCGCTTCCTCAGCTTGGCCATCGAGCATCAGGGCATTCCCCAAAGCTGCCAAGGCATAGACCTGGGGAGGCTGGGCTGCTGCTGCCTGTTGCAACACCTCAATTGCCTGGGCCAATTTCCCCAGGGTGAGCCAACAACTGCCCAATCGGAAAAGCAATTGCCCATCACCGGGGGCAAAGGCCAGGCCCTGTTCGTAGGCTCGCGCCGCTTCCTCTGGGTTGCCAAGCTGCATCCAGGCATCGCCCAGATCCTGCCAGGCCGGCACCCAATCCCCCCGCAGGTGCAGAGCCAGTTGCAAGGGGGTCAAAGCTTGGCGGGGATCCCCCATCTGGAGATAAAGGGATCCCAGCAACGCCTGAGCGGCGAACAGATGGGGATGGGCGCGGGTAAGCTGCCGGCAGAGGTGCAGAGCAGCTTTCAGATCCCCCGCCTGTCGGTAGCGTTGAACCCACGTCAGAGCCGCCTCTGGGGATGGGATCTCGGATCCCCGCTCTGGATCCTGTGACTCAGCCGCTTGCCGGTTGTCTTTTCCTCGCCCAAAGCCCCGTGGCACGTCTTTGCCTCTTTTTTGCCTCTTTTGAGATCCCTTTCACTTCTTAGCCCCCTCCCCCCAGTGTCCAAATGACAGCAGTGGGACAGGATCCCTACTCAGGCTAACAAAAGGTTCCCACTGCCCCACTTTTCACAGGCCATCCCTGGGGCTCAGTTGCGGCGAAACAGGCTGTCCAAGTAGATGCGCGCCGCCCGCCGGTCGCTCTCCCCACTTTGGAGCAGGAATAACGAGAGCGCTGCCGTCACCACCCGATCCTGATCCCAGTCGGGATGGCGGGAGAGGTAGTTTTGGAGGGTGTCATGCAGCTCCTCAGGAATTTCGCTCAAAATGCTGACGCTGTGAGAACTCATAGTCCAACTACTCACTCGGGCTTAAGAGGGGAGAAAACGGTATCCCGCAAAACCTGCGGCCACAGCCAAAACTTGGGCAGCTCGAACAGAGCGAACCCGCAACATCAAAACCCAACCTAGATAGGCCAAGAGCCTCAGCAGGCTCGCAAGCAGAAAAGCAAGCAATATAGGTTCATAGCTTGCCCCTATCCCAGCGGATGGGAGGGAGGGCATGCACAACTGTTCCTAAGCCTGTCGTGGGCTGTAGAACAGATGAAGTCTTTTCTGAGGAGAGCGGTTGGGAACACCTCCACACCACTCGCCCTCAGGTGGGGCTATTCTGCCCTCTGCCCTATGGGGGATGTCAATCCCAAGCCAGGGATCCAACAGGACAAAAGCTCTCCATTGGCCTTGATGGGATCGGAAAAAACGGCGCGATCCCGTTACGTTTCTCAGGGTGTAATTGCCTGAACCTTACCCACCTCCACTTTTCCACAGAAACCCCCGATGCCGCCCCCTGAGGGAAAGGCCCTGTGGAAAACAGCCCACCCGCCTGTGGAAAGTCTGGGGAAAACCTGTGGATTTCCGGGAAATCTGAATTTGTCCAAAAATTTTTGTGTTTGTATAGAGCATTTCTCAGAGCCACTCGACTCGGTAGCGCAAAAACAGCTCCTTGGAGCCACGGCGGCATTCCAGCAGCTCCAACTGGGGCAGGGATCCCTGCACTTGCCAACCCTCAATGCTGGCAGGCGCATCGGCATATCCACTCAGCAGCACCGGAGCGAGGGTAACCCACAGCTCATCCAAGGCCCCTGCCTGGAGAAATGCCCCCAAAAGCCGCCCCCCGCCCAACAACCCCACCCGTTCAATGCCCAAGCTGCGCAGGCGGGCCAGCCGTGCCGGCAGATCCCAATCGGCAGCCACCCAGATGTCTTCAAAGCCGGTTCGGTTTCGCCAAATCCGGGATCCCTTGGGAGTTGTCCACAGCCAACGGGTGAGGGGCTGGCGAAAAAACGGCAAATCCTCAGGAATATCCCCGCTGTCGGAACAGATGATCGTCAGGGGCTGGGGAGAGAGGCCCTGAGCGGTTCTGCGTTGGATCAACTCGGGATCCCGAATACGCAGACTGGTGCCGTAGGCCCGCAGAGTGGCTGCCCCCATGATCAAAGCCTGTTGCTGAGCAGCTTGGGTTTCCAAGTGCCGATAGTCCTCAGGGCTGCTGAAGGAGGGCCTCTGCGCTCGATGGGCTGCGATCTTTCCATCCAAGCTCTGGGCAAAGATAGCTACCAAATGGGGACGATTCAAAGACAAGATTGCTGAGAAAGGGTGGGCAAACCCCACAAATTGACCAGAATAGAGTCAGGCATCGCCGGGAGAACCGTGGCACCGGTCACCAGAGCGCCCACGCGGAATGGATATGCTAGGGACATTTCAATCCTCCACCATCCGGGTTGAAGTCGAGGCCAGTGCATCGACGATGCAGCGCTGTCTGACAGAAGTGGGGTTGCTGCAGCAGTGGATCTGGCCCCAGCAACTGCAGGGATCCCTTCCCGAAAGGCTGGAGCTGGGCAGCACCTTTGCCGCCCAATGGGGCCCCCTCTCGATCATGCACCAGGTGGAAACCCTGCTGCCGGAACGGCTGCGCCTGCTGATGTGGGGAGGAGCCGATGGCTACTGTGACTGGCTGTGGGGGAACGGCTGGGTGCAGTTGCGGGTAGAGGCCGTCTCTCTCCTGCCCTTGGGCTTGGGACAATTGCTGATGCTGCGGCGGCTGCAACAGTTTGCCCAAAGCCAAGAACAGCGCCCCTCTTAGGACTTAAAAAGCGACCTTCCGGCAAAATCCGTGGATCCTCGGCTTGACAAAATGCGTTTCGGTTGCAGCATGCTACTTCTCTAAGGATTTTCCACTACGATAGTTGTAGCAGAGCTTACTCTTCCCGTCCGAGAGGCCCAATGAATCCGCCGACCAGCCCCACCCCAACCGCCATCGAGCAGGAAAAGTTTGAGATCCGCTTGGGAGAAGCCCTCAACCGAGCAGGACTGCTCACCCCCGCCCAACTGGCTCAGGCCATGTGGGAAAAGGCCGATACCCCCTTGATGTTGGGGGAGCTGTGTATGCAGCACGGCTGGATTGCCCCCCAAGATCTCTATCCGTTGATCCCGGTCGAACTGGTGCGTATCGGCGAGATCTTGATGCTGCATGGGTATCTGGAGCTGGAGCACATCCATCAGGCTCTGATTCAGCAGCGGCAGCACCCGGAGCGCAAGCTGGGGGAGATCTTGGTGCAGCAGGGCTGGGTACAACCCCACTGGTTGGAATGGGCCTTGGACAAGCAGCAGCGGCTGCGGCGCCAGAAAGGAGCTGCCAACAGTTGGGAGGTGATGGTGGAGCAGTGGTCCACCATTCCCGATCAGCCCCCTCTTTATGTCTCCCCTCTACAGGTAGCCCAAGAGACCTACAGAGTTACCCAGCAATACAAAGCCCAGCTGGAGCGCTACCAAGAGCAAATTGCCATCTTAGAAGCGCAACTGGAGCAGCAGCGGCAGCAGCAACAGCTCCTGGTCGAACAATCGCTGCAGCAGGTTGCCGACCATCAAGCCCGCCAGCAGGAACAGCAGCAGCGCATTGCCCAATTGGAAGCCCAAATCCAGCAGGGCACTGAACAACAAAAGGCTGCCCAGCAGCGCATTCGGGAACTGGAGGAGCAACTCCAAGCTCAGCAAGCTCAGGGATCCGCGCAACTGCAAGCCGCCCAAGCAGAGCTGGAAATCCTACGTCGCCGCTGCCACGAGCTGACAGAATGGCAATCTCAAGCCAAACACAAGCTGCAAGAGCTGGGATCCCAACTGCAGGAGCAGCAGAAGATACAGCAGGCTCAGGCACAGCAGCTCCAAGAGCAGGCCCATCTGCGTCATACTCTGCAGCAAATGGAAGCCCAAGTGGCCGCCCTGAACCAATCGCTGCAGGAGCACCAACATCAACTCCAACTGGCCCAGTCTACGAAGCAGCGCTTAACTGCCGACCTGGCCCACGTTCGCCAAGAAGCTGCCGAGGCCACCCACCGCCTGCAAGTGCAGCTCCAAGAAACCCAAGCCCAACTGCGAGAAACTCAAGATCGCTTGCAGGAAGCCCAAGCCCAAGTGAGCCAGCTCCAGGCCCAACTGCAGGCGGCCCAAGCGGAAAACCGTGCTCTAGCCGCAGCGGTAGCCGAAGCCCGGCGAACTTCCCCACCTTCAGCCGCACCGACCCCAGCTCCAGAGAAAGCCCGGCCAGAGACAGAGGATCTCAAGGCCCTGACCGTAGCCGACTGGGCAGCCGAGCTGAGTGCCCCAGAAAGCGAATTGCCCCCGCAGCAATATTTGGGGGAAGAGGACTTGGAAGCTCTACAGCGGGCTACCCCCTGGGTACAGCGGGTATTGACCCAATTGCGGGCGGCTGGCCTAATCGACAATGCCGGCATCGAAACTGTCATTCACGCTTGGGAAAAGGAAGGGGGCACCTTCACGGATGTGCTGGCCCACCACAGCGGCCTCAAGCCGGAGACCGTCAAATTTTTCAGCGAAGGGGGCTACTCTGTTCAACTGGCAGGGGGACGCCACGTGGCCGACTACCTCAAGGCTTCTGGATTGGTCAGCGCCGCCCAAATCGAACAGATCCAGAAGCACCTGCCGCCAGGCGGATCCCTGTGTCAGGCCCTTGCCCAAGCCGGGATTCTACGCCGGGCCACTGCCCTGTATTTCGAGCGCCACTTCGGCGGGCAAAAGCCCCGCCGCCCGCTGCGGGAAGAGCTTTAGAGGAACCATGCTCTATCGCTGACGCCAACGACCGACAAGGGATCCGAATACAGACACAAGCTGCCAACAAGATGCCAATTAGACTAGAAACTAGATAGAGATAGATCATCAGAAGCGACCGGTTTCTCACCCCTGAGAGACCCAAGTTACTCGGTAGTTGTGTCGATCTCTTCTGCTATGACTACGGAAGCTCCAACTCGACCTGCTCAGCAGTTCTCGCCCTCGAGAACCCAGGTTCGCCAGCCCTACCCCCACTTCAAGGTGATCGTCTTGGATGACGATTTCAATACCTTTCAGCACGTTACGGAATGTCTGCTGAAATACATCCCCGGCATGACTTTGCCCCTAGCGCGGCAACTGACCGTGCAGGTGGATGCCGAAGGGCAAGCAGTTGTTTGGGTCGGCCCTCAAGAACAGGCGGAGCTCTACCATCAGCAATTGCTGCGGGAGGGGTTGACCATGGCCCCCTTGGAGCCGGCCTGAAGCACCAGGCGTTCGTAGCTGCGCTCAACTGCTGCCAACAGCTCCGCTTGGCCCCAACCGGCGTGAAGGCTGCTGGCAATGGCCAGCCCACCCGCCCCCACCCCTTCCTTGACATAGCCCCGCTCGTAAGCCTGTAGAGGCAGATAGCGGCTATTGGCAAAGCTCAGTTGGGTGGCCAAAAGGGGAGCAACCCCCAACAATTCTGCCAAGGCCACCGTATTGCCCGAGGGATCCTCTGCCACCCAGCGGGTGGTTCCCACCACCACGTTCTCCGGGGGCCAAGGGATCCCCTGCTCTTCCCCCCAGCGCTGCATCAAGGCCAGCACCGCCAACATTTGGGTTCCCCCTGCCAGCAGCACCGCTCCCCGTTGCGCTGCGCCCATCGCCAACCCGGCCACAAAGGGCTGCATGGGATCCCCCACTGCCGCCACCACCTCAGCAGCAGAAGCTCCCACCGGCAGACGGGCCAATCCCTGCCGGGCCAAGGCCAGCTTTTGGGCGTGGTTGCAGACCGGGTGGCTGCTGTTTACCATGCCCTCTGCTGCCCACCCCAGTCCCAACAACACCGCCAGCGCCGTGGTGGTGCCCCCTGCCACACACTCCCCAATCACACAGTAGCCTTGCTCCAGCCGGGATCCGCGGTCGTACCCTTCTTGCCAAAGGGATCCCACCTGCTCCAAAGACAGAGCCTGTCCTGTGCTCAAGCAGCGGGCCACTCCCCCAGAGCTCACCATTTCTGCCCCCGGCAAAGGTTCCGGCAAGCCACAATCGAACACTCGGCACGGGATCCCCAACTCCCTCAGGATGGCGCAGCTGATCACCACTGGGGAAGGATAGCCATCCGGAGAGGTGGGCAAGCGGTGAGAATGGCCCGCCAGCAACACTTCCCCATCGGCAAGAGCTGTGTAGCGACGCAAGGAGGGGGTAGCGCCGGCAGCCGAAATGCCCGGAACAAGAGCCGTTTCGGTAAACCCCAAGCAGGCCAGAAACAGAGGTCGGGATCCCTGCACCCGTTCGCACCACCGCCGGGCCACAGCCGGCTGAGTGTAAGCCTTAACGCAAGGAAACGGAAGCATACCGGACACCGAGGCAAACAAGCCAGAGTCTATCCCGAGCCAGAAGGGCGGGATCCCGTACTCGCAGGAGGGGTTGCCTCCTGCTGAGGCAATCGGATTCGGATAGGATGGGTATACCCAATGCAGTTTATTCAGGGCAAACGGAAGGCCATGAGCTTCTTCGACTCTGAGATCGTCCAAGAGGAAGTCAAGCAACTGTTTCAGGATTTCCAAAACCTGATGCAGCTTGGTCAACGGTACGGCCAATTCGACCGGGAAGGCAAAAAAATCTTCATCGAACAGATGGAGGAGTTGCTGGAGCGCCAGCGCATTTTCATGAAGCGGCTGGAACTCTCCGACGACTTTATGGCTCAAATGACCATCAAACAACTGCAAACTCAGCTTGGGGGGTTTGGGCTCTCCCTGACCCAAATGTTCGACCAGATGCACCAGACCCTAGAGCGCATGAAAGCTGAGGCAGACGCTGAGCGTTGACCCCTAAGAACGACCTACACGAAGGGATCATGTCTTCTTCCCGCCAGACCCGCAACCAAAAATTGATTCTGGAGGTGCTAGAGCAGCAGTCGCAGCCCCTTTCGGCGCAAGAGATCTTTCTGGAGTTGCGCAATGCCAACCACACCGTCGGTCTGGCCACGGTTTATCGAGTTTTGGATGCTCTGCGCAATGAGGGCAAGCTGCAAGCGGTCAACTTGGGAGACCAGCAGACCTACTACCAGGTTCTGCCCAGCAATGGCCACAACCGCCACCACCTGATCTGCACCGAATGTCGGCGGGTGGTGCCTTTGCCCGATTGTCCGGTGGAAGATTTGGAGGCACAGCTTTCCAGCCGATACCAATTTGCGATCGAGTACCATGTGCTTGACTTCTACGGCGTCTGTGCCCAGTGCCGTAGAGGGGTTGGGCCAAGCCCGGACTCACAGCGTTCCTCTTTTCTCAAAGCTAAGCCCAAATGATGAGCTATCTCTGGACGGTGTTGATCGGGCTGGCCGGCGCCCTGATCGGGGTCAAGCTGAGGCTTCCGGCAGGAGCACTGGTGGGCTCCATGGTGGCGGTGGGTCTGGTGAATGTCTGGGGGGCGATCCCAATTCCCGCTCCCCCAGCCGGGATCCGTTTTGCCATGCAGGTGGTGTTGGGCATTCTTTTGGGTACTAAGCTCACTGCCGATACGCTTCTGGCCCTGAAAGATCTGTGGCGACCAGCCCTGCTCTGTACAGTGATTGCGGTGGGCACGGGGGTCTTGTCGGGGTACCTGATCTCCCGTTGGCTGGGGATCGAGCGCTTGACTGCCATCTTGGGCACAGCTCCAGGAGGCATTTCCGACATGAGCCTGATAGCCCTGGACATGGGAGCCCAAACCAGCACAGTGGTGGTCATGCACTTGGCACGCCTGATCAGTGTCGTCGTGGTCGTCCCCTGGGTGGTGCGACTGCTCGTTCAGCCGGGCACGAGTTAGCTAGACCGCCGGGAAGCCCCGCCCTCTGTGCATCAGCATGAGTGCCGGAGTATGTCACGAAAGTCCTCGGAGCAGAGACGGCGGGTGGGTTAGACTAGGGGCGATACAGAACTTAACAACTGAACCGCCGCCTTGGAACTTTCCCCCTCTCCCCTCACCTGCCATGCCGACGCTGCCGGATCCCCTTGGAGCGCTGCTCTCCGTTCTGCAGATGGCTCTTTGGGCAATGTCTCCTCTGGCCAAGGCGATTGGTGGCCTCTACAGCTGCATTGGCAGGGGGAGCCAGACCCGGTACAGCCTGAGCTGGTGCAGGTGGATCCCGTGCTGCGCTTGCTGCTTTTGGGGGATGGCTTTACCACCCGTAATCTTGCTGCCTTGATCCAAGAGCCGATTCAGGCTCATCTGCTGGACACGGGCCGGGTTGATTTACAGGCAGAGCAGGGCACTGCCCCCAAGTCCATGCAACAGCTGGCCAGAGATTTGGGGCGGCTGGGATCCCCTTTGATGCGGCGGCGGGTTTGGCTGTGCGGAGTAACCTCTCAACAGCCCTTGCTCTATGCCACCTCTTGGTGGAACTCCGAACATCTGGTTCAATACTTGCCCCATCCCGATCGGCCCATTGGCCAAAATCTGATCCAAGAAAAACTGGAGACCTTTCGCGAGCTGCGCGGCCTTTACCACGGCGAGGCAGACCCGGTTGCCCGGCTGCTGCAGTGTCCCGGTCCCTTCTGGGCTAGGCATTATCTTTTGTTGCACAGGGGCCAGCCTTTGACCGTCATCTACGAGGTGTTTTCTCCACGGCTGGCCGCAAGGGCCCTGTCCCGCTAGCGCGACGGAGACCTCCAACGGCGCACGGCTGCGGTGATGGCGGCTGCCACCTGCGGATCCAATTGGGCGCTGGCGGAGATGCGCTGATAGTCCTCCTAAGGTTAGAGAGGCTGCTGGCCCAAGAGCTAAGACACGTAAACCCCTGTTAGAGGCGCGCTCAGGGCTTCTTCCAACTCTGCCAGGCCAAGACGACGCTCCAGGATATCCATCACCTCGCGGCCAAAATCATGGGGGTTGCGATCCCAGGCTTCCAGACACACTTCCCCAAAAAAGGATCCCAGGGGTTCTGGGTTCCAGAGCAGTTTGCGCGCCGTCCAAGGAGTCATGTGCATGGGGTTAAAGCGGTCGTCGATAACACCGATTTTGCGAGCAAAATCTTCTAGATGAGTGTGGGGTTGCAGGCCGATGAAGAAGATGGCCGGCTCAACTTTGTCGCGACCAAAGATGGCTTCCAGCTCGCGATGGTACCGTACTGTTTGCCGAATGGTTTCCGGTCGCTCGTCGATGACATTAAAGGAGTAATTGACCGAAACCAGGTCGTTAAATCCTGCCTGTTTGAGGTAGCGGCAACTCTCCAGTACCGTGCGCAGGTTATAGCCCATGCGCATTTTGCGCACCAGCTCCTGGGATCCGCTGGTGATGCCGATCTCGAAGTAGCTCATGCCAGTTTTCACCATGAGCTCGGCCAGCTTTGGGGTGAGGTTGTCGGCCCGAATATAGGCAGCCCAACGAATATCGGTCATGCCGGCATCAAGGATTTTCTGCAGCAATTCCTCCGCATCCTCAATGTAGCGGCGGGCAGGGATAAACTGGGCGTCAGTAAACCAAAAGTTTCGCACTCCTCGCTCGTACAACTGCATCATTTCTCGGATCACCTCATCCACAGGGTTGAGGCGCACCTGCTTGCCTTCGATGACGGTGTAGATGCAGTAGCAGCAGTTGTGGGGGCAGCCGCGCTTGGTTTGTACCCCAATGTAAAAGTCGCCCCCTTCTAAGTAGTAGTCAATTTCCGGCCAAATGGCGGTGATGTAGGTGTAATCACAGGCGGTTTTTTGCAGAGGTTGAGGCGGCTCGTGGATCAAACCTGGGCGAGGTTGCTCCAGCTTGGCCCGATAGCAGCGCTCTGTGGCTAGGCTTTGCCCTTGGATGACTTTTTCCAGCAGCGTTTCTCCTTCCCCCACCGAGATGATGGTGCCTTGGGGCAGGTAGCGGCCCAATTGTTCGTAGAAGACGCTGACTGCCCCACCCCCCAACACCGCTTCAGCGTGAGGTTTGTAGCGCCTGGCTCTGCGGATCCCCTGCCAGACCAGCCGTGTGTTGCGCCAAATCTCGCCATAGTAGGCCAGCACCAGCCTGAGGCTATTCAGGGATCCCCGCAATTTTTTCAGGGGGTTGCGGGCGTAGAAAAACTCAAAAGAGTGTTGCAGTAGATTGCCGGCCCGCCCGTTCACCGGCGCATAGACTTGAATATCCCGCCAAGAGAAAACCAGCAAATCCGGCTGAAACTGATCGATTTGCTCCAGCATGCGGCGGCGAAAATCCAAGGGCGGGAAGGTGCCCATATCGAAGATGCGCTGCTCAACTTGGGGGAACAGCTTGTGGACATGATCGGCCAAATAAACCACCCCAATGGGAAAAATGGGGTTGCAGGGCAGCCGCACATAGAGGATTTTTTGAATCTTCAGGTTCGAGGCCATATAACCTGAGAGCTTACTTTACATCTCTTCACTCACTCTAATCGCTTTTTGAGAGGCGCGGCGGCAGGGATCCAAAAGGGACAAGGATAAGCTAAAGCTGAAACAACCAGCAGGGTCGGACCTGAGGAGGGGATATGGCTCCAGAGCGCCCAATTTGGCGCCAGCGCTATCGGCCAGAGCGGCGATTGAGCAAGCGCAGCGGCAGACACACCTACCTGGCTCAGGATTTGCTCACCTCGGAACAGGTGGTGATCAAGCTGCTACTCTTTGGGCCAGACTTTGATTGGGCCGACCTGAAGCTGTTCGAGCGGGAAGCCCAGATCCTGCAGACCCTCTCCCATCCAGCCATTCCTGAATACCGCGACCACTTCGAGATCAGCCTAGAGGGAGGACGGGGCCTAGCCCTGGTGCAAACCTACATCGACGCCCCCTCGCTGCAGGAGTGGATGGAGCAAGGGCGGCGCTTTGCCGAGCCGGAGGTGCGGGAGCTGGCGCAAAAGCTGCTGCGCATTCTCGTCTACCTGCACGAACTCCATCCCCCCGTCATTCACCGAGATCTCAAGCCCAGCAACATTCTCTTGGGATCCGACCAGCAGGTGTACCTAGTGGATTTTGGCTCGGTTCAGGCGGCTGCCCCCCGGGAGCAGGGATCTTACACCGTGGTGGGGAGCTACGGCTACATGCCCCTAGAGCAATTTGGCGGCAGAACCGTGCCCGCTTCCGATCTCTACAGCTTAGGTGCCACCCTAATCCACCTGCTCACCGGACAACATCCGGCGGACTTGCCCCAGGAGGGAGCCCGGATTGTGTTCGAGCAAGCGGTGCAACTGAGCCCGCCCTTTCGCGACTGGCTGCGGTGGATGACGGAACCTGTGGTGGCGGATCGTCCTGCTTCCGCCCGGCAGGCCCTGGAGGCGCTGGAGCATTTGGATCGTCGCCCGGCACTGGTTTCTTCAGCAGCAGTCCCTACTCGACAGCCAGCAGGCAGCCGGATTCAACTGCACAAGTCCGAACAGACCTTTCAGGTGGTGATCCCGGCCCGGCAAACCGGTGTTTTGGCGTTGCTGCCTTTCGCCATCGCTTGGAACTCCTTCATCACCTTTTTCACGATCACGTCGGTTGGGCTTGCGCCTTTTCCGGCCAATTTGGTGTTTGGCCTGTTCACCCTGCCCTTCTGGACGGTGGGGTTGGGGATGGTGGGCGGGATCCTCTACGGCCTATTCGGCAAGGCCCACCTACGGATCGACACAGAATACATTCGCCTGGCTCACGAGGTGTTTGGCCTGAGGTTTGGCAATGTTCCCCCCAGTCGGCGATGGGATATTGACCGGCTGGAGCTGATCCCGCGCCATACCCGACGGGGTTCGGATGGGGATCGAGTGGAGGTAAGCCCACAGTTGAACATCTGGGCGGGCAACCACAAGTACGAGCTAAAAGATCTGCAGGAGCCGGAGTTGGAGTGGCTGGCCGCGGAGCTGAGCCGTTGGCTGAAGATCCCGGTTGAACGGCAGAAGGTGTAGTCGTTAGGTTTTTTGCATTTAGTTATGATAAGGACAGTTTTTGGGTAAGGTCTGATGAGTTATCTTGCTGCAGATCACAGCAAATAAAATAGCAAAAAATTATAGCTTTCCTGAAAACAGAATCCAGATCCACATCGGCAAAGAGGCAGGATGCAAACAGTTTATCCAAGGCCTGCTGTAATAGCTCGCTCTGGATCCCCGTGGCGCTACCTCCCAAAAAGATATGGAAAATGATACACCAGAGATTCCATCGCTGGAGTTGCTTGGGAGTTTGGGAAAGACCCTGACTTAGAGCATCTTATCCTTGACTCAACTGTCGTTCGTGCTCACCCCTGGGCAGCCGCAAAAAAAGGGGAGCAAGCTTTGGGGAGGAGTCGAGGTGGATACAGCACTCAGATCCATGTGAGTGTGGATGGTTTGGGGAAGCCGTTAGTGTTTAGAATTACAGCAGGGCAAAGCAGGATATTACCCAAGCAGAGGCATTACCAGAGAGTTAGCAAGAAGAGCATACGAAGGTGATAGGGGATAAGATTCTCAGGAATTCAGGGAGAGGATAGACAAGGGAAGGCCGGGTGCTGATTCCTTCTAAGAGGAATAGGAGGGTGGTGGGAGATTTGACCGGCACGTTTACAGGGAGAGGCATTTAGTCGATAAAAGATTTTTTTGCGATTTAACACGGATTGCTATATTGGTGCTTGTGCTGAGAATTATCTGGCCAAATTGCTGTGGCTAAAGTTTAAGGGTATATGTGGCAAGCGTGGCTTCTGAGTCAGTGGGGGGTGGCACTCTGGCTCAACCTGGCTCTGGTGGTACTGGGTCTGCTGAGCCCTCAGAAGGCTTTGACGCGAGCAGGGGTCATCCACGCGGGCCTGCTGGGCCTGCTGGTGTGGGGGGGGCTGGGGGGGCGGGGCTACGCGGTGGTAGCTGCCTATTTTTTAGTGGGAACAGCCGTAACCAAACTGGGGATCCGGCGCAAGCAGGCGCAGGGGATCGCCGAAAAGCGAGAGGGGGCGCGAGGGCCGGAGAACGTCTGGGGATCCGCTTTAACCGGGGCAGTATGTGCGCTAGGATACGCTTTCTTCCCGCATCCCCTGTGGTGGTTGGGATACAGCGCCAGCTTTGCAGCGAAATTGGCCGATACCGTCAGCAGCGAGGTGGGGAAAGCCTATGGCCGCAAGACCTTTTTGATCACCACCTTCCAGTCCGTGCCGGCGGGCACAGAAGGAGCCGTGAGCCTAGAGGGATCCCTGGCGGGGGTGGCGGCAGCGGCAGGGATGGCCGGGTTGGCCTGGGGGATTGGCGGGGAGTGGGTGGGGGAAAGCCCATTTTGGTTGGGCATCTGCTGGCTGGCCGGGATCCTGGCCACCCTGGCGGAAAGCTGGATGGGAGTGGTGTTACAACCCCGTTTGGCCTGGATGACCAACGAAGTTGTAAACAGTATTCAAACAACCCTGGCCGCTCTTCTGGCGGTAGGGCTGGGATCCCTTATGGGCATCGGATCCTAGAAATAGGGTCACCATGAACTACCCCACCGTATAGGCAGATGGGGTTTCTAGTGCCCCATCCCCTTAACAGTGAGGTTTTTGTCCCTTCCTCTGTCCCAGTTGCTTCATAGACCCGCAGGTCTCTGAAGGAGTGCTGCAACATCCGAGACCAACGAGGCTGGTTCCCAACCCCGGTTGCCCGTTGACGGCAACGTTGTACATGACCATTACCGAACCACGGTCTCTATTGCCGTGCCACCGAGAACGGCCATACAAAGAAGTCAAGCCAGGAGGCTTGACCAAAAGGGGAGAAGCTCTCCCCTTTCGCTGACCAGAGCTCCCTTAGCGCAGGCCGCTGGGCTTATAGACCAGGAAGCTGAGCACTTGGCACTGCTTAATGTTGTCGAACCCCACCACGCGAATGAAACAGTTGGGGTAGGCGCTGCGGCAAGCCTGCACTTCGCTGAGCACCTCCTGGGGAGAAGTGGCGCTGAACAGGGGCAGCTTCCACAGCGTCCAATAGCGAACCGTTGGTTCAGACGATTCGTTGAACTCTATGGCCGGGATGTAGCCCTGATCCAAGATGTACTGCACCTGCTTGATGATCTGCAGATCCGTCAGCGGCGGCAGATAGGAGAGGGTTTCGTAGCGGCGCTCTTTTGGTAAGGTTTGCATGATCGGTGTCACTCCGTTTCGAGCCTAGGGTTTTGTGGGGGGGATCCCGCTTCCGGGTGGGTAACGGGTAGGGATCCTGTTGCTGAGGTGATCCGTTCTAGATGATTGCGGCGGTGCTCCATGTTGGCTTGCTGGATGCCGGCTTTGGCCATTTCCGGCAGGTAATCGACCACCTCCGCAGCAATGTGTTCACGAACGGTCATGATGCGATAGGCCAACTCAGGACGCTCAGCCAGCAAAGCCCGCAGGTAGGCTTCTCCATCCTGAAGGTTTTGCCGAGCGGAGAACTGCTGTAGCCAAAGGGCCCTGGGGGGATCTGTTTCGCTCAGTTGAGCCAGCACCGTGCGCATCGCCTGATAAGTCAGGTAGCTGATCAAGGTCTTGGCGGTGTCTTTGGCGATCTGTTTCAGATCCATTGCCGATCCAGGGAGGGAGCCAGTAGGGCAAGAGAACCGTGGGGATCCCCTGCCCCCAGCAGATCTCTAGAGGGTGTCGACGGCCTT
Source organism: Synechococcus sp. R5-13 (assembly GCF_047462015.1). Classification (NCBI taxonomy): domain Bacteria; kingdom Bacillati; phylum Cyanobacteriota; class Cyanophyceae; order Synechococcales; family Synechococcaceae; genus Synechococcus; species Synechococcus sp. R5-13. The sequence continues at coordinate 31,985 of NZ_JANSIL010000118.1, forward strand.
GAACTCGAACTTGATTTCCTTCCACAGCTCGCAGGCAGCCGCCAGCTCTGGCGACCACTTGGCTGCTTCCCGGATAATGTCGTTGCCTTCGCGGGCCAGATCTCGACCTTCGTTACGAGCTTGGATACACGCTTCCAAGGCCACCCGGTTGGCGGTTGCGCCCGGCGCGTTGCCCCAGGGGTGTCCCAAGGTTCCGCCGCCAAACTGCAGCACCGAGTCGTCGCCGAAGATTTCCACCAGCGCCGGCATGTGCCAAACGTGGATCCCACCGGAAGCCACCGGCATCACCCCTGGCATGGAAGCCCAATCTTGGGTGAAGAAAATGCCGCGGGAGCGATCGGCCTCTACGTAGTTTTCCCGCATGAGATCCACAAAGCCCATCGTAATGGCGCGGTCGCCTTCCAGCTTGCCCACCACCGTACCGGAGTGCAGGTGGTCGCCACCGGACATGCGCAAACACTTGGCCAACACCCGGAAGTGGATGCCATGGTTTTTCTGCCGGTCGATCACCGCGTGCATGGCCCGGTGAATGTGCAGCAGAATGCCGTTATCCCGGCACCACTTGGCCAAGCTGGTGTTGGCAGTGAAGCCAGCTGTCAAGTAGTCGTGCATGATGATAGGGGCGCCCAACTCCTTGGCAAACTCGGCCCGCTTGAACATCTCTTCGCAGGTGGGCGCCGTCACGTTCAAATAGTGGCCCTTGATCTCGCCGGTTTCCGCTTGGGCCTTGTGGACAGCCTCCATCACGAACAAGTAGCGATCCCGCCAGCGCTGGAAGGGCTGGGAGTTAATGTTTTCGTCATCTTTGGTGAAGTCCAGGCCGCCCCGCAGAGCTTCATACACGGCCCGCCCGTAATTTTTGGCAGAAAGGCCCAACTTGGGTTTGATGGTGCAGCCCAGCAGCGGACGGCCATACTTATTCAACTTATCCCGCTCCACCTGAATGCCGTGGGGAGGGCCTTGGAAGGTTTTCAGGTAGGCCACCGGGATCCGCACATCTTCCAGCCGCAGCGCCTTTAGGGCCTTAAAGCCGAAGACGTTGCCCACAATTGAGGTGAGCATGTTGGTTACTGAGCCTTCCTCGAAGAGATCCAGCGGGTAGGCGACGAAGCAGAAGTACTGGTTGTCTTCGCCGGGAACCGGCTCGATGTCATAGCAGCGGCCCTTGTACCGATCCAAGTCGGTCAGCAAATCGGTCCATACCGTTGTCCAGGTGCCTGTCGAAGACTCAGCCGCCACAGCTGCCCCCGCCTCTTCGGGAGGAACGCCCGGTTGAGGGGTAACTCGGAAACAGGCCAAGACATCGGTATCCTTGGGTGTGTAGTCGGGAGTGTAATAGGTGAGTCGGTAATCCTTCACCCCGGCTTGATAGCCGCTTTTGGATTGGGTTGCTGAATAGGCCACGTTGATCTCCCTCTGAACGAATCACAGAACCAGAAAATGCCATTCACGGATGCAACCAAGAGGAAAAAACCCAGGGCCAAAACTCAAGACCACCGAGTTTTCGTGAACGAACTCGCCCCACAACCGCGAGGCCAAAGTTGGGCCTTAAGACACTCTTCATCCCAGGGGATGGAAGCCCCAAACCCTTCTTTTCGAGTGCCTTCAATTGCTAGCTTGGACTCCCTGGACTTGCAAATCCAGTAGAAAGGTTTTTATACAGTGCCTAAGCTAGAATCTCGGCAAACACAACTCTATATTGATTTAATCCTAAGCTATCATCCGCAATAGTGGGCTGAACATTACTTTCTTTATGAGTTTGATTAGTTTAATTAAAGTAAGACCCCCTGCTTCCCGCTGAGAATACAGATTTCTTTGGCTTTCTTAATATCCTTCGGGTGGGATCCCCGGCCAAAACCAAAAGCTCCCTTCTTTGAGGGAGCAGAGCAAACCCACCCGCAGGGCCTGGACGGTCAAGAAACGGCTGCCAGGGTTGGCTGGGGTCTCTTGCTGATCACCTGGTCGATGAGGCCGTACTCTTTGGCTTGTTCTGGGGTCATGAAGTTGTCGCGGTCGGTATCTCGTTCGATGCGCTCTAGAGGTTGACCGGTGTGGTAGGCCAGCAGGCTATTGAGGCTGTTTTTGATGAAGAGGATCTCTTTGGCCTGAATTTCAATATCGGTAGCTGGCCCCTGAGCTCCACCAAGGGGTTGGTGGATCATGATGCGGGCGTGGGGAAGGGCAATGCGCTTGCCTTTGGTGCCCCCTGCCAGCAGAAAGGCTCCCATGCTGGCAGCCAAACCAATGCAGATGGTGGAGACATCCGGCTGAATGTGCTGCATGGTGTCGTAAATGGCCATGCCAGCATAGACAGAGCCGCCGGGGGAGTTGATGTAGAGGTAGATGTCTTTTTCAGGGTCTTCGGACTCCAAGTAGAGCATCTGGGCCACAATCAGGTTGGCAATGTCGTCGTCCACCTGGGTGCCCAAGAAAATGATCCGATCCCGCAAAAGACGCGAGTAGATGTCAAAGGCGCGCTCGCCTCGCGCAGATTGCTCAATAACGGTGGGAATCATGCCAGTCCAAGCGATGGGTCAGTCCTTACTAGTGTAGTCTAAGCCACCGGACGGATGCTTTGCTCAGGACGACTCACCGGCCCGCCTCCGTACGGGGCTCGATGGGGTGTGAGCCGGCTAGAACAGCAAGGAGACGGGGTGGTTATAGCGGGATCCCTCTTCTTCTGGGATGTGGAACGGGTCTGAGGTGTGGCTCTTTGTGATGTGGTGAGGTAAACTACCCGGCACCCGCGCTATGCGCAGGGTGCGGGCTTTATCCCAATCCCTAGCGGCCCCAGAGGACAGCTAAGTTTCG
>NZ_JANSIL010000119.1:0-51467 GCF_047462015.1 Synechococcus sp. R5-13
TCCGTACTGAACATATTATACATTATTTTCAGTATAGTTGAGCTTATTATTGACTAGAGTCATGCTCCAACCTATTCCCAAGTTAGCCATCCAGGCGGCCAAGAAAACTCCACCCACGCCACCAACTGGCCACCCCCGTAAGCAAGGGGAATGTCGAACAAAAACATGCGGGTCAAGGACGTGACCGGTAAGATCCAAGCAGGGATCCCCAAATAAAGAAAGAAGTAGAAACCAACGTGCAACATCAAGTTTTGGGGTTAGGCATTGCGGGGCTGGCGGCAGCGCGACTGTTGCGGGCCCAGGGCTATGAAGTGCTGGTTTGGGATGAGCAAGATTCCCCTCTTCTCAGACAGCGGCAGGCCGAGCTCAATCAGGAAGGGATCCCGGTTCGGCTGGGGCAGCCTTTTCAACTGGCCGAAGGGGTGAAGCAGGTGGTGGTCAGTCCGGGCATTGCCTGGGATCACCCGCTGCTGCAGGCGGTGCGTCAACAGGGAATCCCGGTGGTGGGAGAGGCGGAGCTGGCCTGGATCTATCTTGACCACCTACCCTGGGTGGGGATCACCGGCACCAACGGCAAAAGCACCACCACGGCTCTGGTGGCGGAAATGTTCAAGGCGGCGGGGTTGCAAGGGATCCCCTGCGGCAACATCGGCCTGCCCCTGTCGCAGGTGGCTTTGGAAACGCTCCAGAGAACGCTAGAGCCGGACTGGATCGTGGCGGAGCTGAGCAGCTATCAGTTGGAAGCCAGCAGCCGCCTCATGAGCAGTACTCCTGGAGGGCCGCCGCGCATTGGGGTGTGGACCACCTTCACTCCCGATCACTTAGAACGGCACGGGACGCTGGAGCGCTATGCCAGCTTTAAGGCTCGCCTTTTGGATCGGGCCCAGTGGCGGGTGCTCAACGGCGAGGATCCCTACCTGTGCCGCCGCCGGCAGGACTGGGAAAAGACCTATTGGATCTCCCTTGCTGCCCCGCAACTCTGTTGCGATCAGGATCCCACCGCAACCGTTGACCTGCGGGAAAACCGCCTCTACATCCAGGGGGAGATGGTGGCGGAGCTGGAGGACTTTGCAGAACGCTGCCCTGGCCAACACAATCTGCAAAACCTGCTCTTGGCGGCAGCAGCAGCGCGTCTGGCCGGGATCCCCAACGTTGCCATTCAAAAAGCCATCCGATCTTTTGCCGGCATGCCCCATCGACTGGAGCGGGTGGCGCAAATCCAGGTGGGAGCCACCCCCATCCGCTTTGTCAACGACAGCAAGGCCACCAACTACGAGGCCGGCTGGGTGGCGCTCAACGCCCTTTCCCCACCCATTATTCTGATTGCCGGAGGAAGGGCTAAGCAGGGGGATCCCGGCGCCTGGTTGCGGTTGATTCGGGCCAAGGTGGCCCGCGTGGTGCTGATGGGGGAGTCTGCCCCAGCCCTGGCGGAGGCCCTTCAGGGGATCCACTATACTGACGTTGAGCTGGTGCCAACCCTAGATGTAGCGGTGGAAAGAGCCTTTGCAGCGGCTTGTTCCCTTTCGCGTCAAGCTCAGAGCTTGGGGAAGCCCGCTCAACCCATCACCATTTTGCTGTCCCCCGCCTGTGCCAGTTTTGACCAGTACTCCAGCTTTGAACACCGTGGCAACCATTTCCGAGCCTGCTGCCAAGCCCTCCAGGGATCCCTGGAATGCTGAAGCTCGCTGGCTGCGCTGGCTCACCTTGATCTGGCTGGTGCTGGGGCTGCTGATGCTGTTTTCCGCTTCCTACCCGGTGGCTCAGCGGATCACCGGCGATGGCCTCTACTTTTTCAAGCGCCAATTGCTCTGGGCCGGGCTGGGTCTGGGCTGTTTCTGGGCTCTGGTGCAGATCCCGCTGCGGCGCTGGTTCCCCTGGGCCGGGATCCTCTGCTTGCTGGGAGTTGGCTTGGTGTGGGCCACCCAGGTGCCGGGGTTGGGGGTTTCCCGCCTGGAAGCCAGCCGCTGGCTGGATTTGAAGGTGATCCCTGTTATCCAGCCCTCGGAATTGCTCAAGCCCCTGTTGGTCTTGCAGGGATCCTGGATCTTTGGCCGCTGGTTTCACCATCCTCCCTGGTTCCGCATCCTCTGGGTGGTTATCTTCGCCTTTGCGCTCTTGGGGATCCTCGCCCAGCCCAACCTGGGCACCACGGCCATCTGCGGCCTCACCCTCTGGGCTATGGCTTGGACCGCCGGGATCCCAGCTTTCACCCTTTTGGCCACAGCGGGGCTGGGGATTCTGGCGGCTGTGGTGAGCATTCTCAGCAAAGATTACCAACGGCGGCGCATCTTGGCCTTTTTGGATCCCTGGGGTAACGCCCAAGGGGATGGCTACCAGCTGGTGCAAAGTCTGTTGGCTATTGGCTCTGGCGGCCTGTGGGGCAAGGGATATGGCCTCTCCCAGCAAAAGCTGTTCTACCTGCCCATCCAATACACCGACTTCATCTTCTCGGTGTATGCAGAAGAGTTTGGCTTGGCCGGATCCCTGTTCTTTCTGGGGTTGCTGACCTTCTACACTCTGCTGGGCTGGCGGGTGATGGGGCGCTGTCGAGAGCTGACCATTCGCTTAGTAGCCTGCGGCTGCCTGATGTTTCTGGTGGGTCAGTCACTGATGAACATCGGCGTGGTCACCGGGGTTCTGCCCACCACAGGTGTGCCCCTGCCTTTGTTCAGCCATGGGGGTAGCTCCATTCTGGCAGGGCTGATCACAGCAGGATTGTTGGTGCGGGCAGCCCGCGAAGCAGGGTAAAGTAAGGCTGCATGTTGCCAACCCAGCAAAGGGATCCTTTCACCCAAGCAGCAAACCCAGAGGGCCAGGGATCCCTATCGGATTGGTTAGTCTCTGCTTTAGAGCGGCTTCTTATGCAGCAAAACCAAAGCTGAAGTTGAAACCGAGCCTAGATCCAGCCCATTTCATCCAAAACGAGGGTAAACACCGTCGCGCAACAGGCCACCAACAGCGACACATAAGCCGGCTGACCGTGGGCAATGCAAACACCGGCTGCCACCGAAGCGCCCGCAGCTGCAGAAAAGGTACGACCTGCCCAATTGCCTTTGGAGGGTTTGTCAGAAGGATTGAATTTGTTAAACATTTTTACAGCAGAAAGAGGATTCAAAGGGAATCAATTCCATAGGAAACGGCCTCAGGTTATCACCCCCCGACTCGATTCCAGAGGGATCCAAGGCCATTCTCAATATTTCTTCGCTTAGGCTTCAATCTTTCGTAAAATTGCGCTGAGATGCTCATAATCACCCCGCAACAGACAGCTCAACTGCCGACCTGCCTGTAAAAGCCAGTTGCGATCTCGGTTCAGGATTCGGTAAGTCTGGCGGATCACGGCAGCCACCAGCTCATCGGTTGGGATCCCGTTGACCCGTAGCAGGGTGCGCAAAAACTCGAAAGAGCGGCAAAATTCCCTCACTTCCGTATCGGAGCAGAGATAAACCGGCTGGTGAATCTGGGGAGGCCGTGGCGGCAAGTACTGGTAGACTCGTCCCCCGCTGACAAAGCCGACAATGGCCGCGCGAAAATCGGTGCGCAACATGGCAAAAATCTGGGGCTGTTGCTCCCGCAGCTCCTGAGGGGAGAGGCCCAAAGCCCTGGCGCGGTGGACGGTGTCGATGGGGGCGATGGCGGCATAGCAAACCACGCCATAGATCAGGTTGCCGGTCTCTTCGTCTTGGGAGCGCGTCCAACTGCCGAGAGCAGGCATGGGCGGGAAGGTCAGGCGTTCCGGCTCGAAGCACTGGGCCACAAAGGTTGTGGTGTCGGCCTCCACCACTTCTCCAAAAGCAGAGGCAGGCTGGGGGGCTCTCATCGGGATCTCAGACTTCTCAAGGGTTGCTGCTGCAAAGGCCGACGGAGGGAGACAGAGGAGTCAGGAGAAAATGGAATTTTTCCAGGTTTTAAGACTTGTGAAGATAGGGGCATCCCCTTGCCCAACATTTTGCCCCTTTTGCAACGTTTTGTCCGATCCCCGGACGGCAACTCAGCAACTCAACGGCTTATGAGATCCTCATTGCTAAGAAAGTTAGCCGACTCTGGGGATCCCTGCGTAATATATTTTTTCACACGCTCCCGTGCAAATTCGCCATCCTAAATATTAGCCATTCTAAGTATTGAGCAGTTGGCGAGCGGAGGGAGAAACAATGAATGCTCAGCAACGCGGCCAAATCATCGCTTCTGAGTGGATGATCGACAGCCAAAACCCAGTACACTCCATTTCTCGGCTCAAGCGTCGGGCGACCTACTCCGATGTAACCCTCTGGTGGTTGGTGGTGCAACTCAACCTGATGGAACAAAACTCTATCCACACCGATCACCGATAGGATGGACGGCACAAGAACAATCGGCTGCACGAAAATCCCAGCCCAGGAACATCCCGGATCCTAAATCCAATCTTAAAACTTAAAAAAAACAAAAGAAGAGCTGAAAGTTGAGTCGGGTTGCTCCTCAAACACCAGCTCTTCTGGACAGAGAAGAAGTAGATAGAGAAAGACCGAACAAAGGGAAGCCGAGCCCTCGACCTCCTTTCAATCCTCCAGGGGCAGAGCTGCCACCTGGGCCGGTTGCACTGGCGAGGGGAAGAAAGGCCGCTGCACGATTTCAGTTGCCAACACACTGCGCAACTGGGCAGCTACCGCCACCGTTGTGACATCGTAGGTTTGGGTAGCCAGGCGCGGGTAGAAGCCAATGCCGAGAATCGGCAACAGCAGACAGAGGGCCACCGCCATTTCCCGCGGGCGCATATCCCCCAGGTAATCTTCCAAAACCAAGCCGGGATCCTGAGCCCCGTAGAACACCTGACGCAGCATGGAGAGCAAGTAAATGGGCGTCAAAATGATACCCACTGCCGCCAGCAGGGCAATTCCCGCTTTGAAGGTCGGCGCATAGGCATCGCTGGTGGTCAAGCCCAAGAACACCGTCAGCTCACCCACAAATCCGCTCATCCCCGGCAGCGCCAGAGAGGCCAGGGATCCCGCTGTAAACAGGGCAAAAGCCTTTGGCATCTGCTTGGCCAACCCTCCCAACTTGTCGAGGGCAAGGGTGTGGGTGCGCTCGTAGGTGATCCCCGTCAGGAAGAACAGAACCGCGGCAATCAGACCGTGGGAGATCATCTGCAGCACTGCCCCATTGATGCCCAGCTCCGTGAAGGCGGAGATCCCGATCAACACAAAGCCCATGTGGGCAATGGACGAATAGGCCAAGCGCCGCTTGAGATGGTTCTGACCAAAGGCCGCCAACGCCCCGTAAATGATGTTCACCACACCCAACACCGCCAGCACCGGGGCGAAGTACACGTGGGCTTCCGACAACATGCCCACATTCATGCGGATCAGGCCATAGCCCCCCATCTTGAGCAGAACTCCCGCCAAGATCATGGAAATGGGAGCAGAGGCTTCGCTGTGGGCATCCGGCAGCCAGGTGTGCAGCGGAAAAATCGGCAGCTTCACCCCAAAGGCAATCAGCAAAGCCGCATAGGCCAACAGCTCCAAGGCCAGTGGGTAAGACTTAGCGCTCAGCTCTGCCATCTCCAGGCTGAAGCCCTCGCCGTAGAAGGCCATTGCCAGGGATCCCACCAGGATAAAAATAGAGGCGGCAGCGGTGTAGAGGATGAACTTGGTGGCGGCGTACTGGCGCTTCGGCCCACCCCAGATGGAGATGAGCAGATAGACCGGCACCAGCTCGATCTCCCACATCAGGAAGAATAGAAGCATGTCCTGCGCCAGAAACACGCCCACCTGGGCACCGTACATCAGCAGCAGCAAGAAGAAAAACAAACGCGGCTTATGGGTGAGATTCCAAGCCGCTACAATCGACAGGGTAGTGATCAAACCCGACAGCAACACCAGCGGGAAGGAGAGGCCGTCCACCGCCAGCGACCAGTGGAACCCAATTTGGGGCACCCAGGCGTAGCGCTCCGCCAGTTGCAGAGAAAAGTCCTGCAGGTCATAGTGCCGCGCAAAGACATAGGCCATCAGGCCCAAATCAAAAGCCCCCACAGCGAGGGCATACCAACGCACCCAACGGCTCTGGGGGATCAAGGGGATCCCGAAGGCTGCCAGCAGAGGCAAGAGCACCAGCACCGACAGCCAGGGAAACTCAAGAGGATTGCTCATGACCGGGAATAAATACTCATGCTCGATACCTCAATGATATGAAGCTGTGTAAACAAATGGGAAGCGATATTTACAAAAAAATCTGCGCAATAGCGCAGATCTCGAGAAGGTTTCTCCAATGCCAATCATCGAGGATCCTCAAGGGATCCGGCGCGATAGCGCTCCGTCGGGTGGATAGGCCGCCCGAGCTGGCCAGGGATCCTCCGGCCAAGCAAGATCTCGGCTCCTGAACTCCCCCGGTACCTGGGGGGGTCTACTCATCTTCGGCAAAGACAAAGCGGTGCAGCTCGTCCAGGGTTGGCTCTGGGCTTTCCAGAGCAAAAAGAACCGCGTCCTCAATCACGGCGCTGACCTCCGCGTGGATGGCTTGGAAGTCTGCCTCGGTCATTAGGTTGTGCTCCAGGGCATAGCGTTCCAGTTGCTTGATGGGATCCCGCTGCCGCCAGAACTCTTTTTCCTCAGGACTGCGCAGCTCGTCAGGGTCGGCCAGAGAATGGCCCCGGAAACGATAGGTGATGCACTCCAGCAAGGTGGGGCCTTCTCCGGCACGGGCGCGGGCGATGGCCTGTTGGGCGGCCTCTCGCACTGCTAGCACATCCATCCCATCCACCTGGTAGCCGGGCATGCCAAAAGCCGGGCCTTTGCGGTAAATATCGGTGTCGGAAGTGGCGCGTTCATGGGCCATGCCAATAGCCCAGAAGTTATTTTCCACCACATAGACGATGGGCAACTTCCAGAGGGCGGCCATGTTGAGGCACTCGTAAAACTGGCCGTTGTTGCAGGCTCCATCCCCAAAGAAGCAGGCGGTTACCTGGTCAGTGCCCCGGTATTTGGCAGAAAAAGCAGCCCCCGTCGCCACTGGGATCCCTTCGGCCACAAAGGCATAGCCCCCCAAGAAATTGTGCTCCGCCGAGAAGAGGTGCATGGAACCACCCCGACCCTTGCTGCAGCCGGTGGCCTTGCCGAACAACTCTGCCATGACCGCCCGCGGCGGGATCCCGGTGCTGAGGGCATGCACATGATCGCGGTAGGTGCTGCACACGTAGTCGGTGGGCTTGAGCGCCTTGATCACCCCCGTAGAGACGGCCTCTTGGCCGTTGTACAGATGCACAAAGCCGAACATCTTGCCCTTGTAGTACATTTCGGCGCACTTGTCTTCAAACAGGCGGCCCAGCACCATGTCTTCATAGAGAAGACGAGCCTCTTCGGCAGAAATGCGAGCAGTTGTGGAGCGCGAAGTAAGTTCTTGAACCATGCTGCGGTGCAACGAATCAGAGGTATCTTAGGTGGTCAGCAGTGAGCTTTGCGGTTTGCCCATTATCTCATGCTCCAGTCTGTCTGCCACCTTACCTGGAAATCCCATCCTGCAGGGCCGAAAGCGGTTGTTTCGAGGCCAAGGGAGTTAAACTGAAAGGCTAGGGCAAGAGGCGTTTCCATTGCAGCAGCCGCATCAGGACTCCGTCCCGCAAACGCGAATCTTGAACACCAGAGGGGGGGTTTCTTCTGCTCTCGGCTTGGACGTCGATCTGCTGGAGCCGGGGGCAAGAGGTATCTGGCCAGCCAACGTGACGGGGTGCGCCCATGGGAGCCCGTTGGGTTAGCGGTTTTGCGGCGGTGTTGTTTGCGTTGGCGGTCACCCTGCTAGGGGGCTGGTATTTTACTGCAGCCATTGGGCTAATCATTTTTTTGGCCCAGTTGGAGTTTTTTCGCTTGGTGCAAGCCAAAGGCAATGCGCCGGCCATGCGCACCACCATGTTTTCCAGCCAGGTGCTGGTGATTTTGCAGCAGGTGAGGCCGGAGTGGACCAGCCCTGCCTTTATCGTGGCGGGATCGATCATCTGTTTTTATTTGCTCTTTAAGCCCAAGGTGGCCACCATTGCCGATATTGCCACCTCGATTTTGGGGTTGTTCTACTGTGCGTTGCTGCCCAGCTTCTGGATTCGGGTCAGGGCCTTGTCTTTTGCGCAAGGGCTGGGCGAAGGGCTATGGATTACGCTGTTGGCCATTGGCTGCGTGATCGCCGCAGATGTAGGGGCCTACCTGTGTGGTCGGGCCTTTGGGCGCACCAAGCTCTCCATCCTCAGCCCGAAAAAGACGGTGGAAGGGGCGGTAGCCGGGATTGCCGCCAGCATGACCCTTGCGGTGGTTGGAGCCTATTACCTGGGCTGGCCGTGGAGCTGGTTGAGTGGGGGCATTCTGGGGTTTTTGATTGGGTTAACCAGCCTGCTGGGAGATCTCACAGAATCTCTGATGAAACGGGATGCAGGGGTGAAAGATTCCGGGGATCTAATCCCGGGCCACGGTGGCATCTTGGATCGGGGAGACAGCTATGTGTTCACCGCGCCACTGGTGTTTTACTTCATGGAATGGCTCAACGCTTACTCTGGGCTCTAGAGCCATCTCGTAAGCCTGCCAAAACCCAAGAACGCACACCAGTTACAAGTGGAGGAGTCCTCAATTCAAAATGGCTTGGCACTGGGGAGCCTCTAAAGACTCGTCCGGCAAAATGAGGTATCCTGGAGGCGCAGTCACAGGCACGAACCCCTCCAAGTTCAACTCGGTTTCGTCGTAAACCACCAGTTGGCTGAAACCGGCAACAGGATCCCCAGGATCCCCCTCCACCTCGAGAATGCGGGCCTTCTGCCGGATAATCTGGGGGGTTTCTACTTCTAGTTCAGAAGGGGCCAGAGGGCGATCTAGGCCAAACACGAACTCTCCACTTCGACCGACGAGAATTGCCTCCAGGCTACCGGGCTTTCCTGCACCTACAAAGCAAAAAGAGTAGTCAGAGTGCGGGGTAAAATACAGGCCTATCAGGGGTAGTAGAGGCGGCCAGGATTGTTCATCCGGATGAAGGCGAGCACTGAAGCAAGCTTCATAACCTGCCAGAGAGCCTGGTTCAAAAGGCTCCCCACGACAAAGTAGGATGTCTCTCTCTGATCTCTTCCAGTCCTGTTGCGCCAAGGCAGGGATCCCAGGGGATAGAGCCATCAGAGCCATCAGGACCGTTGCCGTCAATGATCTGGACATAACGCCGTACCCAAACGCTGAGGATGTCAGTACCCTAGCTCGGAATCCCTCTCTAGCTGTGTTGATCGGGGTCAAGACCGATGGGCCACTCTACCCCGAAGGGCAAAGGGTTGAACTGCTACTCTATAAAGTGATTCATCAAAGTGATTCATCCTTCTCAGCCGTTGGCCTATTCTCCCCATGACTGCTGCAATTTCCTCTGTCAACCTGCCCAGCCAGTACAACCCCTTCGAGACCGAGCCGAAGTGGCAGCGCTTTTGGGAGGAGAAGGGCTTTTACGTGGCGGATCCCAAGGCGCCGGGAGAGGCCTTTAGCATGGTGCTGCCCCCGCCCAATGTGACGGGCAACCTGCACATGGGCCATGCTTTTGCCTTTACCCTGCCGGATGTGGTGACGCGCTACAAGCGCATGCGCGGCTACAACGTGCTCTGGCTGCCCGGCACAGACCATGCCAGCATCGCCGTGCACACCATCCTGGAAAACCAACTGCGCCAAGAGGGCAAGACCCGCTTCGATCTGGGCCGCGAGGCTTTTCTGGAGCGAGCTTGGGCTTGGAAGGAGCAGTCGCAGGGAGCTATCAAGAGCCAGTTGCGGCGGCTGGGCCTATCCCTAGACTGGACGCGGGATCGCTTTACCCTCGACGAGGGGCTGAGCCGGGCGGTAACCGAGGCGTTTGTGCGGCTATACGAGGCGGGGTTGATTTACCGGGGCGAGTATTTGGTGAACTGGTGCCCGGCCACCCAGTCGGCGGTGTCAGACATTGAGCTAGACGACAAAGAGGTCAAGGGCCATTTGTGGCATTTTCGTTATCCCTTGGCCGAGGATCCCAGCCAGTATCTGGTGGTGGCCACTACCCGGCCCGAGACGATGCTGGGGGATACGGCGGTGGCGGTGAACCCCCAAGACGAGCGCTATTGCCATCTCATCGGCCAGTTCATTCGCCTGCCCATCAAAAATCGCCTCATCCCCATCATTGCGGATGAGTATGTGGATCCCTCCTTTGGCTCCGGGTGTGTGAAAATTACCCCGGCCCACGACCCCAACGACTTTGAAATCGGCAAACGGCACCAATTGCCCTTCATCAACATCCTCAATAAAGACGGCACCCTCAACGAAAACGGGGATCCTTTCACCGGCCTAGATCGCTTTGTGGCCCGAGAAAAGGTGGTGCAGTGGTTTGCCGAACATGGCCTGCTGGAGAAGGTGGAGGACTACACCCACACCGTTCCCCACAGCGACCGCGGCGGCGTGCCCATCGAGCCTTTGCTTTCCATTCAGTGGTTTTGCGATGTCTCGGGGATGGGGGCTCGCTGTTTGGAAGAGGAATACCAACGAAATAGCCCCCGCTTTATCCCTGAGCGCTGGACCAAGGTTTATACCGGCTGGCTGGAAAAGCTGCGCCCCTGGTGCATTTCTCGGCAGTTGTGGTGGGGCCATCAGATCCCAGCTTGGTATCCAGTCCTCAATGGCCAGCTTCTCGAGGATCCCCAAGCTTTTGTGGTGGCCCGCAACGGCGAGGAAGCGCTGCTCAAGGCACGGGAAAAGTTTGGCCCAGAAGTTGAGCGGGTGGAACAGGATCCCGATGTGCTGGATACCTGGTTTAGCTCTGCTCTGTGGCCCTTTTCAACCCTGGGCTGGCCGGAAGAGACCGAGGATTTCAAACGCTACTATCCCAACTCCCTGATGTCCACGGGCTTTGACATCATTTTCTTCTGGGTGGCCCGCATGGCCATGATGGGATCCCAATTTACCGGCCAGATCCCCTTCAAAGATGTGTACATCAATGGCCTGGTGCGGGATGAGCACGGCGCCAAAATGTCCAAGACCAAGGGGAATGGTATCGATCCCCTGGAGCTGCTGGACAAATACGGCACCGACGCCCTGCGCTATGCCCTGGTCAAGGAGGTGGTGGGGGCAGGGCAAGACATCCGCCTGGCCTATGACCGCAAGACCGGCGAGAGCGCCAGCGTAGAGGCCGCCCGCAACTTTGCCAATAAGATCTGGAACGCCTCCCGCTTTGTGTTGATGAACTTGGAGGGGCAAACCCCTGCCCAACTGGGATCCCCTGCCCCCGAAGCGCTGGAGCTGGCCGATCGCTGGATCCTGTCGCGGCTGCACTCCACGGCCACCCAAGTTATCGCCGAGCTGGAAGCCTATGGCCTGGGCGAGGGGGCGCGCCTGCTCTACTCTCTCATTTGGGATGACTTTTGCGACTGGTACATCGAGCTGGTCAAGCCCCGGCTGCGGGGAGAAGACCTGGCTTCCAAGCGCACAGCGCAGCAGGTGCTGGCCACCGTTTTGGAAACCATTCTCAAGCTGCTGCACCCCTGGATGCCCCACATCACCGAGGAGATCTGGCAGCTGCTCACCCAGGTCAATCAAACCACTTCCATCTCTGTGCAGCCCTATCCCACCCCGGATCCCAGTTGGATCGACCCTCAACTGGAGCGGGAGTTTGGCTTGGTGATCCAAACCATTACCAGCCTGCGCAACCTGCGGGCAGAAGCCGGCCTCAAGCCCCAGCAGGCCGTCACCGCCCTCCTGGTTACCGACGATCCCACCCAGCAGCAAATTCTCAGGGCTGCCCAAGCCTACATCCGGGATCTGGTTAAGGCTGAGGCTTTGGAGATTACGGGATCCCTGGCCACGGAGCCCAAACAGGTGGCGGCTGCAGTGGTGGGCACGGTGCAGGTGCTGATGCCCTTGGCAGGACTGGTGGATGTGGAAGCGCTGCGGGCCAAGCTGCAAAAAGACCTGGCCAAGCTGGAAAAAGAGGCCCAAGGGATCCGCGCTCGCCTAGAGAACCCCAATTTTCTCAACCGGGCCAACCCTGAAGTGGTGCAAGCCAGTCAGGAGCAACTGGCGGAGCTGGAAGCCCAGATGAGGTTACTGGGATCCAGGCTGGAGAAGCTGGGCTGAGGTGGCGTCAGCGCAGGTAGGGCAGCGGAGTGTTTGGGCCGGGCCAGTTGGGGTGTGAAGGCAATGTCCCCAGAATTTCGCGAAATCGAAGTGGTGAACCCCTGCTTCTGTGTTAGGATAGAAGCTGAGATTGTTATCGGTTGTAGTGCTCGTTTCTTCTGGTCTTGACGGATTTTCACGTTTTGTATTGGCAGACGGCTCTCCGAACATCTCACCCTTTGTTACTCTCTCTTTCGGAGATCGTCTATGTCGATTTATGTTGGCAACCTTTCCTTTAAGGTGACAGAAGCGGATTTGACCGCTGTTTTTGCTGAGTACGGTTCTGTCAAGCGGGTGCAAATCCCCACTGACCGCGAGACAGGCCGCATTCGGGGCTTCGGGTTTGTGGAAATGAGCTCTGAAGCAGAGGAGCAAGCTGCCATTGCTGCGCTGGATGGGGCGGAATGGATGGGGCGCGACCTCAAGGTGAACAAAGCTCGCCCGCGAGAAGAACGCCCCACCTCAGGTTTCCGCTCTGGTAACGCGAACAGTGGCGGTGAGCGGCGGCGGAGTTTTCAATCTCGCTATTGAAACGCCTGCTGAGGCTTCCCGGTGCTGGGCAAGGGATTCTCAGTTGAGCTTGTTTTGAAGCGCAGCACCAGGATCCAGCCGTCTCTCTAGGTTGCTTCAATTTTTGTTCAAGTGGTAGCTCAGGAGGAGTTGAGAGGGGATCCCAATCAACTCCTTTTGAATCTCTCACCGCCGACCTCTCTCTCAGAGGGAGAGGGGAGCTAAGGCAAACCGTATTTGAAACTGGAATAGCTACTGGGCTGGCGGTTTGTCTGGCCAGGGATCCGTTAGATCGGCGGTCAAGGGATCCCAGTCCCATCCCCAATCGCGGGCAATGGCCTGAGTAATCCCCAGTTGCCCGTGGCCAGGGTAGCGGGCCAGGGCTACCACCAGATCAACAAGCTGCTCACCGGCAGGGATTCGACCAAAGATGTGCAGCCCATCGCGAATCTGGGATTCTTTTAGCTCGCAAAGATAGCCATCCAGGCGATTCCAATCTTCTTCTTTTTCCAGGTTGAACTGTTGGTCTAGATGCTCTGCTCGAACCAGCTCCTGAATCTGGGCGCGAATCAGGGGACAACGACTGGGATCCAACTGTTGGGCCTGCACGTACTCATCCATCAGCCGTTCCAAATCCGCCAGGGGGCCGTACAGCTCGGCGCGGGTAAGGGGCGGGGTGAGGTGGTCGATAATCACTGCCTGGGCTCGCCGCTTGGCCTGGGATCCCTCTCCTGGGTCGTTGACGATGAAGGGGTAGAAGTGGGGCATTGGCCCCAGAGCAACCTCCGGGTAGCAGATGGCGGAAAGAGCGGATCCCTTGCCGGGCAGCCATTCCAAGTTGCCGTGCTTGCCCACATGCACCACCGCTTGAACGGCGAAGACCTGCCGCAGCCACAGGTAAAAAGCCAGGTACTCATGGGGGGGCACCAGATCCGGGGCATGGTAGTTCAAGGACGGATCCCGGTCATAGCCTCGCGGGGGCTGAATGCCTACAAACACCTGCCCTAACTGCAGTCCCACCACGGGAATATCTCGAGAGGGCGGATCCCCCCACTGCCGGACGAGGTCGGTCTGGATGGGCTCAGGCAAGCGGGCAAACCACTCTCGATAAAGGGCAGCAGAAAGGCATTGCCGAGCCGGGCGCAGGGATCCCAAGGGGTCGTAGGTCTGGCCTTCGGTTAGCCAATGGATGAGTTCATCTCCAGTCTGGGGCAGGGGATCTACTGAGTAGCCAGCTCCCGCCAAAGCTTTGAGAATTTCCACACAACTGGCAGGGGTATCCAGACCCACCCCATTGGCCAGTCGCCCGTCCCGACTGGGGTAGTTGGCCAGGATCAAAGCCAGTCGCCGCTGGGAAGGGGGGGTGCGCCGCAATTTCACCCAGTTGGCCGCCAAATCGGCTACAAACTCCACCCGATCCGGCACAGCCACGTAGGCCACCACCTCCGTTTGCAAGTGGGGATCCCGCTGTTGAACCGCCTTGAAGGAAACGGCGCGGCTGATGATGCGCCCATCCACCTCCGGCAAAGCCACATTCATGGCCAGATCCCGCGCCCCCAATCCCCGCGTGGAGTTCTCCCAGCTCTGGCGGGATCCGCTGCTAAGGATTACCTGCAAAACAGGCACATCCAATTCCTGCCACAGGCTTACATCGGGCTGGTGGCTGTCCAACCGCGCCAGAGAAAAGCTGGTGGTGTTGAGCAACAGGTCAATCTGGCTGCCAAAGTGATCCCGAATGGCCTGGGGCAAGTCGGGATCTTGAAGGCTGTAGGTGTAAAGGCACAGAGGCTGCAGCCCCCGCTCCACCAAGGCTTTTGCCAATTGATCCACCGGCTCTGTATTCCCCGCCAGAACATGGGCCCGGTAGAGTAAAATCCCCACCTTGGGAGCTTGGGGATCCGTCGGCGAGGCTACGGGAGGTTGGTAGATCCCAAGACGAGGCAACCCTTGTGGATCCGGCGCCGAATATTGGCCCCCTAGGAACTCCCCAGCCAGCAACAGCAGACAGGCAGCCACATTCTCCGCTCCCCCCTCCAGCCAGTACCGCCACACCCGATCCGCCACCGCCAGGGGCACAGTGGAATGGCTCACCAAATCCCAGTCGGGGCGATCGTCCCCAGGAATGACGATCAGGGTGGATCCCTCCTCGGCGGCCACCTGCTTGGCTACCTCCAGGCCATAGCTCCAGTAGGCCCTTCCCCCCAACAGGCGAAGGAGCACCACCTGCGCCCGCCGCAGCACCCTCTCGGCATAGTCATCCAGGCTTAGGGGCTGTTGCAACTGCAACAAATTGGCCGCCCGCACCGCCGGAAAATCCTCAGGCAACAGGCGCATAGCCGCGCTCAAAGCCGTAAGATCTGTATCGGCTGCCGAAAGGACAACAATAGGAGCGGGATCCTGTTCTAGGAAAATGACCCCCGATTGGGTGGGATCCCATCCCCCTGGCAAAGCTGCTATTCGGTGCATAAAATCCTAGCCTAGTTCACCCAATCCGCTCGCTCCAGACGATACACCATACAATCATCCTGGCCAAACTGACGACGTTCCACAGGCTTAAATCCAAGTCGCTCATAAAATCGTCGGGCACGGGTATTGCTCACCAAGGGATCCACCAAGACCGCCTCAACCTCTGAGGCAGCAAAGCATTTACTCAAAGCTAATCGCATCATTTCGGTTCCATATCCCTTACCCAGATAGGATCCCTCTCCGATCCAAATGTCGATAGCGCGCAGATGAGGAGATACCTCGCCCCAGTAGTGACTTTCCTCTTGGGCAGGATCGATGATCTCCACATAGCCAATCGGGACACCATCCACCTCGGCAATCAGTTGCTCCCTCCAGGAACAGCTCTTGCCCAACTCTGTTTCCCAGCCCCAATCATCATTGGGATTAGAGGCAACAACATGAGGTTCTTGATCCCAGCCCTGTAACAGTGCCAAATCTTCGAGGGTGGCAAGGCGGAACTTTACAACAACAGACGACATTTCGCTGACAGTCTCGTAAGGTTTTTGTGGAGCTGGAGAATCCATGAGAGAAGCGTACCTTTGGCAATAATGGTTTTTACAACAATAATGGTTTTTACAATCGGATGCAACAGACCCAACAGCAAAGCCAGCCCCACCGCTGCCCCTGCTACCCAACGACCAGCCTTTACGTGTTCTTGTCCCACTAAACAAAAGAATGGGTTTGAGCTAGCAACCGATTAAGCTACTTGTGCCCTAGGTTCTGCACCCGAAAGAGTCGCTGCAAAACGCGGGGAAAAACGCAGGGCTGCCTGCACAAACTCTTGAAAAAGGCGAAAATGCTCGGCTTCTTCAAAGGTGAACTCGGGGTGCCACTGCACGGCAACAGCCCAGGGGTGGGTTTCGTGTTCAATGGCCTCGATCAGCTCATCTCGAGAACGGGCAGCCAAACGCCAACCTGAGGGCACATCGCGGATGGCCTGATGGTGCCAAGAGACCACAGAGATTTCTTCTGCGCCGACGATTTGGTGTAGCCGTGTGGAGCGGATCAGGCTGACATTGTGGCGAATGGGCTTGCGATCAGCGGGGTTGAAGTGATCCAGCTCGTCGTACACATCAGGCACATGGGGGATCAGCTTACCGCCACTCACCACATTCAGCAACTGCATCCCTCGACAAATGCCCAAAACAGGGATCCCCTGGGCCAGCACGGCCTGAGCCAAGGCCACCTCAAATCGATCCCGCTCCGCGTTCACATAGCGCACCTGGGGATGTTGCGGATCTTCTCCGTAGGTGCTGGGGCAGAGGTCGCCGCCACCGGTCAACACCAGGCCATCCACCCAAGACAGCAAAACCTGGGGCTCGCTTTCGCCTGGGGGAAAAAGAACAGGGATCCCTCCGGCAGCACGAATGGCATCCACATAGCGGCCTGGCGCTACAAAGTCTCCCTCGTCATTGCGGTTGCGGGTGGTAACGCCGATGAGCGGTCGATTTGAAAAAGGGGATGTCCGATTCATCCTTCTACGATAGCCTCATTTCCCAATGTTGATGGTGCTATGCCTACGGCAGAGGAACCGCACCACTGTCCTGAGCAGAAAAATCCAAAGTTTTCCCCCGCGATAGGAGTTAAATCTCGTTGTTGCGCAACGCTAACGCAAAGGGATCCCAGAAATCGCCGAAGCCATTAACCTTTCCCAAGGAAATAGCGGCGGCTGATCCCTTGGGCCAGCAAGACGAACAACACCAGGGATCCCTGAATCACACCGGCCAAAGAAGACTCCAATTGCAAAGAGAGAGGCAGTTGCAAGCTGCCGATGTTAAGACTGCTGAAGAAAAAGGCAATCGGCAGAATCAGCAGGGGGTTAAAGCCTGCCAGCATCACCACCAACAAGGCCAGAAAGCCCAAATTGCTGGAGATATTGGGGATGAGGCGATGGAACAGAGCCAACACCTGCAAGGCGCCCGCCAGCCCTGCTAAGCCCCCACAGCAGGCAAATGCCATGAGCAACCTGCGGGTAGCCGGGATCCCCAACCGGAAAGCAGCTACAGGGTTTTTCCCCACCGCCCGCAACTGCAGGCCGAAGCGAGTGTTGCCCACCACCAGCACCGTCAGGGCCAAAGCCAACAGGGCCAGCAGCAACGCCACCGGACTGGCCTCTGACCGCCCCCAGGTGGGCAACCACAGACGGGGATCCAACACTTCCGTCCCGCTCATGGAAGCCACCCCCGGCCTTTTCCAAGGGCCGAAGATCAGGTAGAGCACCCAACCTTGGGCAACAAAATTCAGCCCCAGCCCAGCGAAGATCTCGTTGACCCGCCCCCACACATTCAGGATCCCGGCCAACAGGCCCCAGCCCGCCCCCCCCAGGATCCCGGCCAAAAGCGCCAAGGTAATGGCCAGTGGCGGCGGCAACCATCCCGCTTCCAGACGCACCAGAAACGTGGCCGCAATTGCCCCGACCACCATTTGCCCTTCGATGCCCAAGTTGTAGAGACCGGCAACAAACGTAAACACCAGCCCACAGCAGCAGAGGACAAGGGGAGCCAGCGTTGCCAAAACCCGGCCAAACTGAGCTTCAGTGCCGAAGGCCCCCTGCCACATGCTGGCCGCCACCTGGAGAGGTGAAGCCCCCGCCAGCAGGATCACCCCCGCCACAAATAGCAGCGCTGCCAGCCAAGCCAATCCCTGGATTACCCAGGTACGCTCTAGAGACACCCACGACCGGCCCGATTCCGCTATTCCCGCCATGCTTTAACACTTCCTAGGATTCTTAAACTTAAGATTTTTAAACTCAAAGAGGCTCCCCGCTGCCCTGCTCCAAGAGGGGATCCAAACGGCGCACCAGTTGCCAGCCCTCTACCTCCGCCAGAGGTTGTAACCCCAAATCCCGGATCTCCACCTGTTCTGCCTGCACCGGAGAAACCCAAAGGTAGTCTCCATATTCCCCTCGTTGCAGAGCCTGATCATCCACCCATCTCCCCGGATTAGGGGTATAAAAAGCGATGGCCTGGGCCTGACAGACATCCGGCAAGCCGCTGCGGCCAATATCCACCACCGTCTCCCCAGACTCTGTCGAGGACTCCGTCCGAATAGCGCGAACGGACGGGGGCAGCATTTGGTTCCAATCCATTTGGGCAAAAGCAGGGCTGAAGTTGCCGAAATCAGGCCGCAAGACGATGGTGATCATGGCGAGGATCCCGGCCAACAAGAGGATTCCCACCCACAGACTGCCGGCACAGCGCAACACCCGCCGCCAACTCCAGATCCCCGGCAGCAAGAGGTACAAAAGACCCATCGCCACCAGCGGCCAAGCGTGGGATTGCAGAAGCTCCAGACCGTCTACGCCCAGCCGGACGGCCACCCCCAAACCCAACAGCAGCAGCCCCACCGCTGCCAGGCCCCAAGAGATCACCTGAGCCAGACGGGGCTTTAAGTGCAAGGACTCCGTCCCGCTAACGCGATCCGCACCGCTGACGCGACCCCGCATAGCCAACGCTTGATCCAAGGCTACCCCGGCCAAGAGAGCCAGCCAAGGGTAAAGCTGCACGGTGTAGTAGGGGGTTTTGGTGGGATAAAGCTGCAACAACAACAGCAGCAGCAGGGGGAAAGACCAGATTAGCAGCGTGGATCCCGGCTGCTGGCGCACCAGGAGAAAGCCACCCACCAAAGCCAAAACCGTCCACGGGAAGCCATGAACGGGAATGTGCCAAAAGTAGTACCAGCCGGTGGCATCCGCATGGAAGGGCTCTTGCCCCAGATCCCACACCTTCCCCACCAGGGTGGTCAGCACCTGTGGGCCATACACCTGCATGGCTGGACCTAGCCAGAGGCCAAAAATCCCCAAGCCCAGCCCAAGCGCCAGCCAAAATGGGGCGGATCCCATCCAGCGGCGCCGTTGCTGCACGAGATAGGGGATCAAAGCCGCCCCCGGCAGCAGGATCATGGCACTTTTCATCAGCAGGCCCAGCCCGAAGGCCACTCCGGTTAGCCAAAACCAAACCCTGTGGCCGAGGATACCGTTGACCAGCCCCAGGATCCCCAGCAGCTCCAGAAAGGTCAAGGGCACATCCTGCCCCACCAGCCGCCCCTGCTGCACCCAGAGGTAGCACAGGGGCAAAACCGCCATCCCCAAAAAGGCCGCCCGCATCGGCAAAAAAAACCACCCAATCCAACCCACCAGGGGAATGGAGAGCAAAGCAGCGAGGATCCCTGGCAGCCGCGCTGCCCACTCGTTTACCCCGTACAGGGCAAAACTGAGGGCCACGCTCCAGGTGAGCAGAGGGGGTTTCTCGAAAAAAGGCTCCCCCAAAAAAGTGGGCCCCAGCCAATGCCCTCCCCGCAGCAGCTCGCGGGCCATTTGGGCATAAAAGCTCTCGTCGCAGCCAGCCAAACTGGGATCCGCCCCCGAGAGCACAAACAGAGGCACTGCCAGGCCCATGACTAGTAGGCTTAGGCCCCAAAAGGGCACTAGGTGCGGGTCGCGGCGAAACTGAACGAAGGAGCTGGATCCCGGCAGGGATCTGCGGCTAGGAGAACTGCCCAGACGGTTGGGGTTGCCGAAAGGACGCATGGGACAAGTCAGCAAGGGGCGGCTCTAACCAGACTAGACAAGGACTCCGTCCCGCTTACGCGAGCGGCAGAATTTTTTAGGGAAGCTCCAGAGATCCAGAGGAGCTCTTCAGCTTATCTGCCGGCAAGGTTAAGCCCTGAAACCAGCTAAAAAACTGCTCGGCATAGGGCCAAAGAGCGGGCTCCAAGTAGTAGAAGTTCTCCCCCCGGTCGGTAAACTCCCAAAACTCTGCAGCCGTAGAGAGCAGCTCTTGGTGGATGCTCTGCAGGCGCGCCAGGGGCTCGTGCTGCATATCCTGATAGATCAGCCTGGCCCAGTCCTCCCGGCCACGACTGAGGAAATAGGCTGCCAAGCGGACTTGGGTTTTGCGGATCCCACGCAGGGTGGTTTCCTGTTGCTCGCTTTCGGGATCCTGATCCAGACGTAACAAGGCTTGCACAATGGCTTCCGTTGTTTCAGAGCCCAGAGCACAGCTCGACTGGGCCAACATTCCCAGATCAAAGCCAAAGGTTTCAGATAGGAAAAAGAGGCCAGCTTTGTAGGCAATTAAGCTGTAGTAGCGAAAGTAGCCAACAATCTGCAAGACCAGAGCCGACTGGCGGTGTTGTAGGGCTGCCTCGGCCAACAAGCGGTACTGCTTGAGCAGGTTGTAGCCGCTGCGGATGTCTCGCGCGTTGATGACGGCCCGCAGATAGGTGTTGAAAAACTTGATCACCCACCCCGCTACCGTGAGTTGTTGGGCTTCCAGGGCGCGGATCCCCAGCTCCCGGCTGTGAATGGCCACCAGGGTGCTCGCCTGGCGCATGCCGTTTAGCCCTTCGGCAAATAAGGCTTGATACTGCCGCAGGATCTTCAGCTCCAGCCAGGATCCTTCTGCCTCGATCCGGCCCAGCAGGCCCCTATCCACCGAAGCAAAGTCTGGATCCCGCCGCAGAGCCGGGGTAAAGAGAAACCAGGCAGGGGGCAGTTGTGCTTTGTGAGCAGCATAGAAGACCCACAGAGACTTCAAGCTGTCCAAGGCTTCCAAGAGAATGCTTCCCTCCTGTTGGCGGAGAGCGCTGGTGGCGATGCTTTTGATCTCATCGAGGGCAGACAGGCAGCGCTGATGAGCTGTCACGCAAGGTTCTGGCGCAGAGGGCTGCTGCCAGGAGAAACGGCGCTGTTCGGAGCTGGAGGTAGATCCCAGTCGTCTGGAAAGTGCTCCGCACCGCTGACGCGAACGTCGGGATCTGGAAGCAAGGGATCCCAGGATGACCTGCCGCACTTGCTGCTCAATGCGATGGATAATCGAAGCCGGCTGCAAAAAGTGAGACACGAAGCGAAAGTAGGGGATCAGCATCAAAAACGAAGCTGTGCCCAGCAGCAGATTCAGCCCGACGAGCAACCCTGGAGGGTGTTGCTCCGCAACGCCAACACGAACGTAAAAGCCCAGGGCTGCCGAACTCCACAAACTGACCACATTGGCCAAAATCAGGAAAAAGAAGAGGTAGAAATTGACTTTCTCGCGCAAAAACAGCTCCGTGACCTTTGGCGTGAAGCGATCCGCGCTCAACTGCACCACAATGGCCACCACCGAGAGGGTAAAGCCCAGCACCCCCGACAACACCTGAGCCAAGGTGGTTACAAATTCCTGCAAAGCTTCTGTATCCTGCGTGGATCCCGCCCGAACCAGGTTCAACCCGCTCTGGATCCAGCGGTGCCCACCCCAAGCCCAAAGCAAACCTGCCCCCACCACTGCAGCACTCCAGGGCAGAAAGCGGGGGTGACGCCCAACAAAGCCTGGATCTGTGTGTCTCTCTTTCACAATGGCCCTTCTCAGAGAGGGGGTGCCTCAATACTCGCTTAGAAGAGCTTCCACAAACTCGTAGCTGGAAAAAGGCCGCAGATCTTCTAGCCCCTCGCCGGCGCCGATAAAGCGGATGGGCAGGTTCATCTGCTGCGTAATGGCCAGGGCAATCCCCCCCTTGGCGGTGCTATCCAGCTTAGTCAGGATCACACCGCTCAACTTGGCAGCCTCGGCAAACACCTCGGCTTGGCGCAACCCGTTTTGCCCTTGGGTGGCATCCAGCACCAGAAGGCTTTCTACTTTGGCTTCGGGAGCTTTTTTATCGACGATGCGGCGGATCTTGGCTAGCTCGTCCATCAGGTTTTTCTTGTTTTGCAGACGGCCTGCCGTGTCCACCAACAGCAGCTCTGTGCCCCTGGCCTTGGCGGCTGTGATGGCGTCAAAGACCACTGCTGCCGGATCGGCATTGGGAGAGGGATTGGCGATTACCTCTACCCCTGCTCGCTCTGCCCAAACCTTGAGCTGCTCCACAGCAGCAGCCCGGAAAGTATCAGCAGCAGCAATCAGACAGCGGTATCCAGACTTGCGGGCGACATGGGCAATTTTGCCAATGGTGGTGGTTTTGCCCGCCCCATTCACCCCGACAATCAGCCAAATGTTGAGCGTGTCCCGTTGTGGGGCAAAGGTGGGATTCCCCACCGTCAACATCTGCCGCATCTGCTGCTTGAGGTATTTGACGGCCTCCTCTGGGGGCACCACCTCCTCTCGCATGCGCTTTTGTAGGGCTTGGATGATCTGCTCGGTGGCGTCGATCCCCACATCGGCCTGCAGCAACAGGGCCTCAATTTCTTCCACAGCCTTCTGATCCAGAGGGCCGCGGCCTACCAGGGCTTTCAACTGGTTGATCAGGTTAAGGCGGGTTTTGCCCAAGCCTCGCCGCAGCTTTTGCAGCCAGGAGATTTCCTCAACGGAAATCTCTTCCGGTTTGCGCCCTTGAGCCGCCAGGATCTCGGCTGACCAGCGGAAGCCCTCATCGAAGACCAGCTCTTCCGGCCCCGTCTCTGGAGAGGGAGCAACGGCTGGAGTCACCGGCTCGGGTTTGGGCTCATCCACGGCGCTGGCTTGCAGGGCTTGGAGACGCTCAGCAGCACGGGGAGCCAGATCAAAAAACGAGGGAGCTGCCGCCGGCTGCACAGGGGGCGATTCTGGAGATGCTGGTTCTTGTGTTGGAGTGGAGGACTGGACGGGTTCACGGGGTTCTGCTTGGGCAAGTGGGCCGGAGTCCTCAGTCGAGGCCGGTGGCTGCAGCTGGACGGATTCTGCTCGCGCAGGCGGGGCGGACTCCTCGGTTGCCGGTGGGGCTTGGGCAGCGGTACGGGCCTTCAGGTTGGCATAGGCGGCTTTGGCAAAAGCCAAATAGTCTTCAGGGGAGATCTCCGCCGGTTCTGTGGCTGGCGCGGGGGCTGGTGGCGAAGACTCCGCTTCACCAGGAGAGTCGGTAGAGTCGGTATAGCGGCGGCGAAACCAATCGAAGGCCATAATCCCATCTCCAGCCTGGCTGATCTTTATCCAGTTTGACAGAGCAGCTCTCCTGCTAGAGCGCAGCCCTGGGGAGCTCATCCCTGCTCAATGGGGATCCCCGTTAGCGGGACGAGGTCCTTTCCAACCCTTCCACCCGCACAAACCCAATCACCTGCAACTGGTCAGGCTCTATCTCTAGGCTGAGCACCCGCATCAGGATCCCAATCTCTTCCAGCTCTTGCAGGTCAAGCACCTCATTGAGCCCGCCCAAAAACGCTGCTGAGATCTCATCGGGAACCCGCACAGAACCGATCACAAACTCCGGATTCTCCAGCTTTAGGCTGCGCCCTTCTTCCACGCGGATCCCGGTGTTAAACACCACCTCCACCGCTCGCGTTAGCGGGACGGAGTCCTTTTGCTCAGTACCGCCGTCTTTCTCCACCAAGAGGGCAGAGAGCTGAATGCGGCTGGGATCCGAAAACTCGACTCGAGGCTGACGCAGATCGAAACGGCGAGCTTCCCTTCCCGCTCCCCCAAAGGGCAGATCGGCGCGGATATCCTGAAACTGGCGGAGCACCTCTGGCTTGTTGAGGGCAGCATTCAAGTCCTCTTCCCGCACCACCACCCGTACCGCCGCTTGCAGAGGTCGCGCCAGGCGCAAGGGAGCCCCCTGGAAAAAAGAGGGGTCAATTGCCACCGGATCGGTTTCCAGCTCCAGAAGCTCGATGCGGGGAAAGGGCGCTCGATAGAGCCCGCGACCGGCAATCAGCAGGCGATCCGCTTGGCCATTCAGCAGTCGGTAATTGGGCTGGCTTTGAATACGCACCTCCAAAACCTCTGCCCGATCCAACTGATCCAGCAAAAGCTGCCGCGCCGTCTGATCCGCCAGATAGCCCGCTCCTCCTCCCAAGCTCGCCAACAGCCCCAAGAGAACCGCCAGGATCTCCATGATCACTAACTGGATGTGCCCCAACCCAGGTTAGCAAGGGGATCCCTGGCCCCCCTTGGGGATCTGGGCTAGCGCAGCACCTTGAGAGGGCTGGCCTCAATGGGTCGGTTGCCCATAAAGGTTTTGGCAATTTTCAGGCCATCGGCCATTATCGGCCGATTGAGCGCGGGGTCATGGATGAATTTGGCGCCAGAGGCAACCGTTGGGCGTCCCTCCCCCCAAGTGTCCACGACTTTGAGAGTTGCAGCAGCAACTGGACGTCCGTCGGCATAGTAATCCACCACTTTCAGGGTCGAAGCCCCGACCGGACGGTGGTCAATCTCAATTTCGCTGAACTTGACAGGGCTGGGAAACACGGGCGGGCCGGATTTCTCCCCCAGCAGTACCGGCATCTGAGCAGCCGCAGAGGCCCCATCAGCAGGCAGGGGAGCCAGGTTTAGAGCGTTACCCGTTTGCGTTAGCGGGAGGGCGTCCTTTCCCATAGAAGAAGCCTCTTGCTCTGGAAGCGTGCCGGAATGACCATTTGGAACGGCCATAAGAATCTCCTGAGTTGGTAGAGATAATGAACAAAACAGGACGGGAAAGGGCAGGAAGCTAGATCCCAGCGGAGCGCTGCAGAAGAGGGATACCCTTGGCAAGGCTAAAGGTTGGCCTCCCCAAGTTCAAATGAGTGAGACTGAATCTCGAATCTAAAGATATTCTAAACCAAAGTTTGGCATGGGATCCGCCGGCTGTGACCCAACGGTTCCTGAGACGATGCCGGCCAGTCGCGTTAGCGTTGCGCAGCTATGACGTCCTCTTCGCTTCAGCCACTCCCTGGCAAAATCCAAAGCGGACGGTACACTAGTGAGTTAGCAAAGTCTATGGCAGGGATCCCCTATTCCTATTGGCGCTGGGCAAGGTGGGCTACACCGGCTCTGTGGGTGTTGCTTCTTTTGTCTGCTCCTGCGGCTTGGGCTTCTGCCCCGGATGCGCCCCCATTTGACTTGGGTGTCGTCCGCTCCCGTTCTTTGCCGTGGAGACATCCTCTCCTTGTTCCCGAGCAGAAGGATCCCATCCCAGCCACTCGCGTTAGCGGGACGGAGTCCTGGGTTGGGGTCGAGGTGACAGAGCATCCCTTTCTGGAGTTCACCCTTGAAGAAAGCAACGCAGCTATTGCCCTATTCGGCTGTGATTGCCCGGCCCACCTCAACCAGTTGCGGAGACTGCGTGGCCTGCCTTTGCTGTGAAGCATAGCTCCACCAGTAGCCATCCCCGACCAAGAAACACAGGAAGTCATCAAGGCCAAAGATTGGGAGCGAGGGCCATTTCAGCCGGCCTTGGGCAGAAGGGATCCCCCTGGGCCGGGTTAGGGCAAGGCAGGGATTACCGGCAGGATCTCAATCTCGGTGCGTTGGGTTTGTTCGGGGGATCCGGAGGGCCAAATGGAGCCGCCGGAGCCGCGGAGTGGAACAGTCTGACCGGCTGGGCTGACCATGCCGTGCTGAATGATGAGCTGGTTGAGGCGGGCAATGCGCTCCGAGACAGGGGGATGGGTGCGCAGGAACTCTGGCACAGATCCGCGGGATTGCAACTTGGCCAAAAATTGCGGCATGCCCTGCGGGTCAAACCCGGCGCGATAGGCTGCCCCCAGACCTTTTTCATCGGCGATAAACTCGTTTTCACGGCTCTGCGGGCGCCGTACTCCCAATTCCAGGGCCAGAGCGGCCAGGGTACTGTCGTTGAGCCCCAACAATTGAGCCCCAAACTCGGCAGTGGCAGCCTGCTGCAGTTGTTGCAGGCCGTGGCGTTCGCCGATGTGGGCCACCTCGTGGGCCAGCACGGCGGCAATCTGGTCGTCGTTGTCGGCGGCTGCGAGGGCACCAGTGGTGATGTAGACAAAGCCTCCCAGTGTGGCAAAGGCGTTGATGTCGGGATCTTCCACCACTTGAAAGGTGTAGGGCAGATGGGGCCGTTCGCTGTGGGCGGCCACCCGTTGGCCAATGCGGTTCACCCGCTCGACCCAGTAGGGATCCGAACTGAGGCGAAGTTGTCCCCGCGCTTTCAGCTAGAAATCGCAGGAGCCCCGCACTGTACCCGTAGGTTCAGTGTTGGGAGGAATGCGCTTTGATGAAGTATAATGGACCTTAATGGTGCAAGCGTAATTGCGCTTTTTGGGGCTGCTGTAAACCAGCCTAGAGGTCCGTGGTTGGCTTGCCAACTGCAGGGCTACTGAAAGCCCGCCCTGTACCGCTTAGCGGTCAGAGTCGGGTAGTTTACTTGTCGATCGATCTGGCGGCCTAAGCTCACCTCTTGGGCATCGTTCAACTGGCTCACCTGCAGCCACTGAAGGCCATGAATCAGCAAACGGCCCAGATCTTGGGCATGGGCAGGGGATCCCATCCCAGATGCCGCAAGAATGCTGAGTAGGGCAATGGCGACCGGTCTCACCGCGCGAGAACTCCACCCCTTGGAGAGGAGAGGATCCTGTCCTGCTGGCGCGAGCAGCCTGAGGGTGTGGCGAGGTTTCAACATCAGGAATTGGCTCCATCAAGTACCCTCAAGTTAGCGATCCCGAAGCAAGATTGTCCTGCCACCCAAGCGAAACCGCTTTGCTATCAAGGGCAACCGCCGAGAGAGTTTCCCCTGGCTTGGGGGAATGGAATAGGATAGGGCTCTATATTCAGGCAGACGTTTAAGGGCGGTCATGACGGGATCCCCTACATGGAACCCTGAAATCTCCCCATCTCCAGACTCCTGGGCCACGGGCAGCGTTTACTTTCGGTCGGATGCCCAGGGGATCCATCTGCACTTGCCCAGCACCTTGCCTTGGGAGGAGCTTTGGGAAAACCTGGTTTGGCAGTTGCGCAGCCGCAAACCCTACTGGGCCGGAGTCGCTCCCCTCACCCTCTGGAGCCAGCAGCGAGAGCTGGACATGCCCACCCTACAACTTCTTGCTGCCCTATTGTCTCAGCATGGACTGCAACTGTGGCGCGTTCAAACTCGATCCCGCTCGACAGCGATTGCAGCAGCGACGTTGGGGTATTCTGTGGAGCAATCTTCCCTTTTGGGGGCAGTTCCCCCTGCTCCCCCAGACACCACACCTCTGTACCTACGTTCGACGGTGCGCTCTGGCATGTCCGTGCGTCACAGGGGCTCGGTATTCCTGTTAGGGGATCTCAACCCCGGCGGCGAGATCATTGCTGGAGGAGATATTTGGGTTTGGGGACGCTTGCGGGGCCTGGTTCACGCGGGGGCCGACGGCGACAAGGGAGCTGTAATTTTGGCTTTGCAGTTGGAGCCCACTCAGTTGCGCATTGCCGATCAAGTGGCCCGTCCGCCAGAAGGTGGATCCCTGCCCAACACCCCTGAAGTGGTTTACCTGCAGGAGGATGTCATCTGCGTCGCCAGCCTTCAGGATTTTCTGCGGAGAGGAGTATGAGCCGAGTCATTGTCATAACCTCTGGTAAAGGTGGAGTCGGCAAAACCACCGTGACGGCCAACCTGGGCACTGCCCTGGCGCGCTTGGGTCGCTCGGTGGTGGTGGTGGATGCAGACTTTGGCCTGCGCAACCTGGATTTGCTGCTGGGGCTGGAGAATCGGGTGGTGTACACAGCCCTAGAGGTGATCGCCGGGGAGTGCCGCCTCGAGCAGGCTTTGGTGAAAGACAAGCGCACCCCCCATCTCTCGCTGTTGCCGGCAGCCCAAACCCGCAACAAAACGGCGGTGCATCCGGATCAGATGCGCCAGTTGATCGAGAAGCTGGCCAGCAGCCATGACTACGTGCTGATCGATTGTCCGGCAGGGATCGAACAAGGGTTTCGCAATGCCATCGCCGGAGCCAACGAGGCCATCATCATCACCACCCCAGAAGTGGCAGCGGTGCGGGATGCAGATCGCGTGGTGGGCCTGCTGGAAGCTGCACAGATTTCATCGACTCAGCTGATTGTCAACCGCCTGCGCCCGGACATGGTGGCAGCCGGCCAGATGATGTCGGTGGAAGATGTGGTGGAGGTGCTGGCCATCCCGTTGGTGGGTATTATTCCAGAAGACCGCGAGGTGATCGTCTCCACCAACAAAGGGGAGCCCCTGGTTCTCTCCGCCAATCCAACTCTGGCTGCTCAGGCCATCCAGCGCATTGCCCGACGGCTAGAAGGGGAAGCGGTGGAGTTTCCCAAGCTGGCCAGCTTGAGCGAGTCTTTTTGGGAGCGGGCCAAACGGTTTTTAAACCAAAAGGTGCTCTGACAACTGTTTTGTCGTTTTTCCCCACTTTATCCAGATTGGAATGGCAATTTTGACCTGTTTACAACTGAGTAACAAAGCCAACAAAACCTATGCTCCTCGATTTTTTGGATCAGCTTTTTTCTCGGCACTCCGGCAACAGCCGCCAGCAAGCCAAGCAACGGTTGAAGCTGATCTTGGCCCATGACCGCGCTGACCTCACCCCGGCGGCGCTGGAATCAATGCGCCTGGAGATTTTGGGGGTGGTGTCCCGCTATGTGGAGCTGGATTCAGAAGGGATGCAGTTTCACTTGGCCACGGAAGGGGGAACGACTGCTCTTATTGCCAATCTGCCTATCCGTCGCGTTAAGCCCTTAGAGACCGGTCTCAGCCGCTCAGAAGGCGAGAAAGCCTAGAAGGGGAGATTTCTGGCAGCATGTTAATTGGCCTTCATTCCAACAGGGCTCCCAATGCCAGAGTGGTCGTCAAGCTCGCTCTGTGATAGGTTGAGGTAAGTCGTGTGTACTGTAGAAAGAGTGGAGCTGGGTGTAGCTTTTGCAACTTTATGGAGCCAGCACACAGAGATTAACTAAATGTTAACTCTGCATGTTCGAGCTCATGAACTGCTGACGTGATGGGCAGAGCCCCCTTGACAATTGGAGACTTTCCAGCAGTCTGTATTGGCGTTAGCGTTGCGGAGTAATAACGACGTTAACGATGGAAACAAAACGATGGAAACAATGAGAGGGTTGGCGTTCAGTAGCTGGAAAGGTAAGGGCTCCGTCCCGCTATTGCGTTCGGTTAAGCCTCAATATGCAAGATTCATTTGAGCTGACGATCCTGTTTACGCTAGCCCTGGTGGCTGGGATCGCTGCTCAGGTGCTGGCCAATTTTGTCAAAGTGCCCAGCATTGTATTCCTGCTGCTGTTTGGCCTGTTGCTGGGGCCAGATGGTTTGGGCTGGGTTCATCCCCAAGTCATGGGATCCGGGCTGGAAGCGCTGGTGTCGTTGGCGGTGGCTCTGATCTTGTTTGAGGGGGGACTGAACCTGCGGCTGCAACGTCTCAATCAGGTATCCGATAGCCTGCGCAATTTGGTTTTGTTGGGATCCCTGCTGACCTTGGTGGGGGGAGCGGCAGCAGCTCACTATCTGGGGGAGTTTCCCTGGCGGCTGGCTTTTTTGTTTGGATCCCTGGTGGTGGTGACGGGGCCGACGGTGATCAACCCTATCCTGAAGCGGGTACGAGTCGATTCGGCAGTCAGCACCCTCCTGGAAGGAGAAGGGGTGCTCATCGATCCCATCGGGGCCATTTTGGCGGTGGTGGTGCTGCAGGTGGTGCTCTCTGGCCATCCCAGTTTTCTCATGGCCTTGGAACAGTTGTCCAGCCGTCTGGCCATCGGGTCGGCGGTGGGAGCGCTGGGGGGCTGGCTGATGGGATCCTTCCTGCTTTGGTCGCGGCAGTTTTTAACCGAGGAGCTGCGCAACTCGGTGGTGCTGGCGGGGGCCCTGGGGGTGTTTGCCTTGGCCCAGTCGCTGCGATCGGAGGCGGGGCTGATGGCGGTGGTGATGGCGGGCCTGGTGGTGCGGCAGAAGGCGGCCATTGCCGAGCGGGGTGTGCGGCAGTTTCACGGCCAGTTGGTGGTGTTGGCCATCTCTGTGATCTTTATCCTGCTGACTGCCACGCTCTCCCTCAAGGCGGTGTTTGCCCTGGGCTGGGGATCCCTGGCCACAGTGCTGTGTTTGATGCTGGTCATCCGTCCCTTGAGTGTGTGGCTGTGTACCTGGCGCAGCGACCTGAATTGGCGGCAGAAGCTGTTTGTGGCTTGGCTGGCTCCTCGGGGCATTGTGGCGGCTTCGGTGGCCTCCTTGTTTGCCATTCTGCTGACAGAACGGGGCATTACTGGGGGGGATGCCCTCAAGGCGCTGGTGTTTTTGACCATCTCGGTGACGGTGACGGTACAGGGGCTGACCGCGGCTTGGGTGGCCCGTTGGCTGGGTCTGGATCAGGGCAGTTCCACCATAATCATCGGCGATCATCCCCTCACCAACCAATTGGCCCAGTTGATGCGCTCGCTCAACCAGACGGTCGAGGTGATCCCGTTGGTTTCTGGGTCTTCCAAAAATGGGCACGGCAGCTACAAAGCTCCCCACCCAACAGACGGTAAGGACTCCATCCCGCCATCCCGTAAGTCCTCCACATCCCTGTCAGGAACGCCGAAGCGTCGTCCAGCAGATGGCTTGCCCCCACAACTTCATTCCTCTGACGGCAACGGCACCCACAAGTCTGCCCCAAGCCAGGAAGTCGGCAAGCCAGAAGCCATCCCCGGATCCCTGCAGGAAGCTGTACTGAACGAGTCTGCTTTGTTGAAGGCCGATATCGACCATGCGGAAACTCTGTTGATCCTGACTCTGGATCCGCAGGTGAACTGGGCCATTGCCGAGTTGATGGTGAAACTCTCGGTTTCGGCCACCATCTGGACGGTGTTGCTGCCGGATATGCCCATCTCAGAAGGGATCCGCACCTTGCAGCCTTCCTTCCCCCAACTGCAGCGCTGGGCCGGCTATCTGGAGGCCAACCGGGCTGAGCTGCGCTCGATCACCCTACCCACGTTGGCAGACCTGGGCCTGCCTCTCCCTTTATCGCTACGTGACGCTTCTGCGAATGCGGCCTCAACCCTGCCGGAGGCAGTGCGGAGCAATAGAGCTGATGTCTTGACGGCTCAAGAGTCGTTCCCGACAGCGGTGCGGAGCGCTTTTTCAGCACCAGCGCTGCCCAATCCCTTCCTGGCCCAGATGGGACTGGAGGATCCCACCCTTGAACGGCTGCGGGATCAGTTTGCCTATCGAATCAAAGCCGATCTATGCCTGCCCTTGTTGTTGGTGCGCCCGCAGCGGCTGAGGAGCGGCTCATCTCGACCGGGTCGGCTCTTCTACCTGCCTGAGCCAGACATTTGGCGACGCGGGGATCGCATCTACTACCTGGAGCGCGTTTCCAGCCCTGTGGATGCCGGTGCTCTCTCCGCCAAAGAGTCTGATTCCCAAGAATGGGATCCGTCGGCAGCCGTTCGCGTTCGCGACAGCGGTGCGGAGCACAACAGTGGGATAGAGTCTTTGGTGCTGCCCCAGTATGTTGAGGGCGTCAAGCTCCACTTTGATCTCTAGCCAGCCAGCGGCCACTGGGGATGAGGGAACACCCCTGCACCTGCTCAGGCCGACCCAGATAAACCCAGGCAAAGGTGCCGCTATCCAGTTGCACCCACTGCCGTTCGTACACCCGCGGGTGGTCTTCCAGCTCGTCCAATCGGGGCAATAGACTCAAGGGGATGCGGTAGCACTCGCCGTAGAGCCGGTTTCGGCCACGAACTGCCATCGGGTAGGGGCCGAGACTGTAAAGATCAATGTGGTTGAGGCTGTCTGTCCCCAAAAATTCTGCCCCCTGCAGCAAGCTGTGGTATTGGCCGCCCCGCAGCAGGGATCCGTAGACAAAAACCACTGTGGTCGGTTGCATAGCGTTGCGGAGTAATACAGCTGCTTCACAGTGCCTTGAAAATTAGGGAGATTGCGTCCATTTTTGGCCAATGCGCGGCTCCGACCCGGCCAGTAGGCGCTCGATATTGCGCCGATGAGCACCGATCACATACACCCCGCCCGCCAACGCAAACAACAAATAGGGCAAAGGTTGAGCTGTTGCCCACATCACCACCGGAGCCGCCACTGCCGCCAGCAGGGAGCTGAAGGAAACGATGCGGGTGAGGGCGAGCCCCAGCAGCCAGACGCCGAAAGTTGTCAGGGCTACCGGCCAAGCCATAGCCAACAAGATCCCCAGGCTGGTGGCCACCGATTTGCCCCCCCTGAAGCCCAGCCAGCAGGAACGGCTATGGCCGATCACTGCGAACAATGCCGCCAAAACCACCCACCACGCGGATCCCAAGGCCGATCCCAGAGCCACTGCTGCTGCCCCCTTGGCAGCATCCACCAGCAACACCAGCAGGGCGGGCCCCTTGCCCAACGTCCGCAACACATTGGTTGCTCCGGTAGAGCCGGATCCCTGTTGGCGAATATCGATGCCTCCCCACCAACGACCTACCCAGTAGCCGGTTGGAATGGATCCCAGGAGATAGCCCCCCAGCGCAGCGAGAAGAGTGGTAAGGAATGCAGGCATGGCAGGATCTTGAGCGCTCCTCCCTCACTTTGCCACAGGGTCTGAGCTGCAGCCGGGATCTTGCCCCGTCCAGGAGCTTTTGGCTGTTTGCGGCCTCGTCTGCAGCACCGTCACGGTTTCCCTTAGCACCGTCGCGTCAACGTTGTGGAGCAACATAGGGCGCTGCAGACATAGCAACAACCCCGGCAGAGGCGGGACGGAGTTCTTTCTCTAAATATCGCTCTAGATATCGAGGGCTGTCAGATCCAAATGGGCACTGTGGGCCTCAATAAACTCCCGTCGGGGGCCAACGGCATCTCCCATCAAGATGGTGAAAATGCGATCCGCCTCCACCGCATCTTCGATGGTGATTTGTTTGAGGGTGCGCGTTGCCGGGTTCATGGTGGTCTCCCAAAGTTGTTCAGGCATCATTTCCCCCAGACCCTTGAACCGTTGGATGGTGTACTTGGCGTTGGCAGGCAGCCCCCGCAGGATCTGGTCTTTCTCGGCGTCGCTGTAGCAATAGCGAACATTGTTGCGGCCCCACTCGATTTTGTAGAGCGGCGGACAGGCGATATAGACATAGCCCTGTTCCAGAAGCGCCTTTTGATAGCGGTAGAAAAAGGTCAGCAACAGGGTGCGAATGTGGCTACCGTCCACATCGGCATCGGTCATGAGGATGATGCGGTGGTAGCGCAGTTGGCTGGGATCAAATTCATCGCCTTTAACTCCCAAACCCAGCGCTGTGATCATCGCCTGAATTTCGGCGTTTTTGTAGATCTTGGCGGGATCCGCCTTTTCAATGTTGAGGATCTTGCCGCGCAAGGGCAACACCGCCTGAAACTGCCGATCCCGACCCTGTTTGGCGCTGCCGCCTGCAGAGTCGCCTTCCACCAAATACACCTCAGACTCCGCCGGGTCGCGGCAACTGCAATCGGCCAACTTCCCCGGCAGCGTGGAAGATTCCAGGGCAGATTTGCGCCGCACCAATTCTCTGGCCCGCCGGGCTGCCTCGGCAGCATTGAAGGACTGGATGGCCTTATCGACGATCCCCCTGGCCACGTTGGGGTTGAACTCCAAGTACTCCGCAAGCGCTTCGGAGACGAGGGTTTGCACAATGCCCCGCACCTCGGTGTTGCCCAACTTGGTTTTGGTTTGCCCCTCAAACTCGGGGTTAGGCACCTTGACCGAGACGATGGCCGTCAACCCCTCGCGCACATTTTCTCCAGCCAGGTTGCTGTCGGAATCTTTCAGCTTGTTGAGTTTGCGGGCTTGGCTGTTGATGGTGAGGGTGAGAGAGGTTTTCAGGCCCTCTAGGTGGGTGCCTCCTTCGCTGGTGCGGATGTTGTTGGCAAAGCCAATCAAAGTATCGGTGTACACATCCGAGCACCACTGCAGGGCCACTTCCACCTCCACGCCATCCCGCTCCCCTCGGATGTAGATGATGTCGGAGTGGATGGGCGTTTTTTCGTGGTTGATGAAGGCCACATATTCCTTGATGCCGCCTGCATATTGATAGGTTTCGCAGTGAGGCGGATCCCGCCGCAGATCGCTGAAGGTGATTTTCAAGCCGGCATTGAGGTAGGCCAATTCGCGAAAGCGGGCCGCCAATACGGCATAGTCAAACTCTCGCTCGGGAAAGATCAGCCCATCCGGCTTGAAGCGCACCTCTGTACCCCGCCGGTTGGATCCCTTGGGTTGGGGTTCAGATTTCAGGGATCCCACCACCGCCCCGCGCTCGAAACGTTGAAAGTAAACCTTGCCCTCTCGCCAAACCGTCACCTCCACCCATTCGGAGAGGGCATTCACCACCGACACGCCCACCCCGTGCAGCCCACCGGAGACTTTGTAGCCGCCACCGCCAAACTTGCCCCCCGCGTGCAGCACCGTCAGCACCGTAACCAGAGCCGACTGCCCGGTTTTGGGGTGGATGTCCACCGGAATGCCGCGGCCATTGTCCAAAACGGATACCGAGCCGTCGGGATGCAGGCTGATCTGAATATCATTGCAATAGCCGGCCAGGGCCTCATCCACAGAGTTGTCCACCACCTCGTACACCAAATGGTGCAACCCCTTCGGCCCAGTGGAGCCAATGTACATGCCAGGGCGTTTGCGCACAGCCTCCAAGCCTTCCAAAACTTGGATCTGCTCTGCACCGTAGTTTTCCGTCATTCCCAACTCCAATCCCGAGGAAGGCTCCCGGCCAAGATCAACAGAAACCCAGAAAAATTGACCTTAAAGGCCAGGAATCAGCTTATCATCAAAAAACTGTCCCCATGATAGCACAAAAGGCTAGAACGGCCACACAGACGCTTCTGAGGGCCAAGTTCAGGATGGGATGCAGGTACGGAAGTCAGGCCGTCTTGCCGAACTCTAACCCAGAAAGCTCTCCACCAGCCCCGGCGGCGGCTGCACGTGCAGTGCGCCTTTTTCCAAGTCCACGACAGGCACCAGGGCTTTCACAAAGGGGATCAACACCTGCCGATGGTCAGAGGTCGTTATCTCCAGCACATCCTGGCCGGCTGCCAAAATCCCCGAAACCTGTCCCAGCAGCTCCCCTTGGTGATAGACGGCCAAGCCGATGAGATCGCGGTAGTGGTACTCTTCCGGCTGCAAGGGCAAGCGGTGGGAAGCCGGCACCAGCAGCCTAGCCCCCACCCAGGTCTCAGCCACCGTTCGATTGGGGATCCCTTCCAGTCGCACCAAATAAAGACCCTTAGCCGGGAAAAACTGCCCCTCGATTAAGGGGTGCAGCAGGGGCTCGGGATCCGTATCCCGCTGCAACCAGCGTGGTCCAGGCTCTGTGAAGCGCTCTGGAAAATCCGACCAGCACCTAACCCGCAGCCAGCCCCGCAAGCCGTGGGCCGCCACCACCTGTCCCACCAGCAGCCAATCGGGATCCCGGGCCATCATGGTCGGTCAAACTCAGTCGAGCCGCGGAAAGTCCACTTCGGTTGGGAAAGAAGCCGGGGTACGCAGCTTCTGAGAGGCCGCCGCGCGAGATCCTTCCCCACCCTTGGCCACGTCCACCATGGAGAGCAGCCCTTGCAGGGTGCCAGGGATCGAATTGGGATCCATGAAGATTACCTTGGCGCTGGGACTGCTGCCTACCTTGAAGCCCATGTCGATATAGTTTTGCGCCATCAGGTATTGCAACGCATTGGCTGCCTCTGGATTCTCTTGCAAAGTGGCGGCGATGGTCTTGATGGCTTCAGCCGTGCCCTCAGCCAACAGCAGCCGCTCCCGTTTCTCCGCTTCTGCCCGCAATAGCTGCGCCTTGGCGGCCCCAGCCGCTTGGTTGATGCTGGCCTGCTGCTCCCCTTCTGATTTCAGAATGGCGGCCCGCTTCTCCCGCTCGGCAGCCATCTGCTTTTCCATCGAGTCTTGCACAGTCTTAGAGGGTTGAATGTCCCTGACTTCCACGCGCGTGATCTTGATCCCCCAGGGATCTGTGGCCTCGTCCAGCTCTGTCAAAAGGCGGGCGTTGATCTCGGCGCGGGAGGAAAAGGTTTGATCCAAATCCATGCGGCCAATCTCTGCCCGCAGAGCCGTCAGCACCAGGTTAACCAAAGCCCGCTGCACGTCCTCCACCGCATAGCGGGCCTTGATCATGTCGGTGATGCGCCAGTAGACCACCGCATCGGCCATCAAAGAGACGTTGTCGCTGGTGATGCACTGCTGAGGAGGCACGTCCAACACCTTCTCGCGGATGGTTTCCTGGAGCACAATCCTATCGATAGGGGGAAGAATAAAGTGCAATCCTGGGGTCAGCTTGCGATGAAACCTGCCCAAACGCTCCACCAATGCCTCATACCCCTGGCTGATGATTTTGACCGAGTTGAACAGGTAGCCGACAAAGATCAGGGCAATGGCCGCTAAGATACCTGGCATAGGGCTTTTCTCCTAAGGGGGAGTTCAGTCCCCATTCTAGACGGTTGCTGGGACTGCTCCCTTCACTTGGATCACGCCTCAACAGAAATGTGGTGGACTCAGCAGGATAAGCAGTCCTCGGAACATATAGAGTTTCTTAAGATTTTTCAGGCCGCAGCCAACGACCTGAGATCACCCGGCAAAAAGCTCGTGAGGGGATCCCGTCTATGAAACTGAGCAGCAGGAATCTAGAGGTTGGTTTGGGCAAAATCTATGACGTGATTGTGGCCGGAGGGGGAGCAGGGGGGTTGTCGGCGGCAATCTATCTGGCTCGTTATGGATTGAGTTGCCTGGTGGTGGAGAAGGGCAGAGGCCGCTCTTTTTGGATGCAGGATTTGCGCAATTATCTGGGATTGCCTCCGACCACTCCCGGACGAGAGCTGTTGCGACAGGGAACAGAGCACGCCCTCAGTTTAGGGGTAGATTACCTGCGCGGTTTTGTGGAAGATGCCACCGATGAGGGAGACCTCTTTGCGGTCAAAGTCAAGGTGGGAAAAGTTAACAGCCTCTACCCCATTTTTCGGAGCAAATATCTGATTGCAGCAACCGGCATTATGGACGAGCTGCCTCGGTTGTCGGATATGCAGAATGTTTACGACTACGCCGGCTATTCACTGCATGTCTGTATGATCTGCGACGGCTATGAAATGCGGGATCAAAAGTCAGTGTTGATCGTCAATTCGGAAGATCGGATCAATACAGCTTTTGTCCTCAACTGGTTTACACCCTATATCTCGGTGTTGACCCACGGCCTCTGCTCGGTCGGCCCCGACATGCGCAAAAAACTGGCGGATCATGGCTACCCCCTCTACGAATCTCCTATTCGCCGCTTTCTTGGAGAAAACCATCAATTGCAGGGTGTGGAGTTGGAAGATGGCACTTACATCGAAGCAACTACCGGCTTGGTGGCGATGGGCGCCAGATACCACAATGCCTATTTGAAAGGGATCCCCGGCTTGAAATGGCAAGGGGAAAACCTGCTGACCGACGAGTGGTGTCGCACTGCCCATCCGCGGCTGTTTGCACTGGGCGATTTGAAGCAGGGCCTGAACCAGGTGGCGATTGCAGTTGCCGATGGTACCTTAGCTGCCACAGCCATTTGGCGGGACATCCGACGGGCCTCACCTGCACGTAAATGGGAAGAGCGCCTGCTCTCGCCACCCAGAAGCCCAGCAGGGCCTTCCGGATCCTCACTAAATTGATGGGCTCTATCGAGCTTGGGTGGCTTCTGTCCTATGATTGGTTGCGAAGGCTTAAGCCATTCCTATGCACTCTCTGAAAGCGTTGATATTTTGCCTGGTTTTCCTACTGGTTGGACTGATCTACTACTGCACGGTAGAGGCCCAGCCTCTTTTTGAGCTGAACCTGACGGCCACCTCGGAATACAACCTCATTCTCCCCATCGAAAGCATTCGGGTGGTGCGCGGTGCCAATCCCCAAGATTTGCTCATTTATCTATCAGCTCCTTCGGCAGCCTGGATCCATCAAGAAGAGGTGAACGGGCATTATGTGATCGACATCCCCTACGGAGTCATTACCCATACAACAACCGTCGAGGTCGCTTCGGATCTGCTCTATCGGCTGAGCTGGGGCAACCAAAATGAGCAGACGGGGCGTTTACTGATTACCCCTGCTCCCGCTCATGTGCAGGTGTTTCTGCAGCATGGCTGGATCCCGGATCCCGACTTTCTCGATCCGGCGGAAAACAGCCAACCTTTGCAACTGCCCTTGGAAGAAATGCTGGGGCCTTTACTGGAAGTGCCACCTCGTTCTGCCTTTCTGACCATTGACGATGGCCCCTGGCCCCAATCCACCCCCCGACTTTTACAGGTTTTGGATGATCTTCAGATCCCGGCCACTTTCTTTGTTATCGGCACCCACGTTTCCCGATTTCCTGAATTGGCTCAATTGATCCAGGCCCATCACCACACCATAGCCAATCACACTTTTACCCACGATTATCAACGTCTCTACGGAAGCAACGAGCTGTTTTATGC
Source organism: Synechococcus sp. R5-13 (assembly GCF_047462015.1). Classification (NCBI taxonomy): domain Bacteria; kingdom Bacillati; phylum Cyanobacteriota; class Cyanophyceae; order Synechococcales; family Synechococcaceae; genus Synechococcus; species Synechococcus sp. R5-13. Next base: position 38,175 of record NZ_JANSIL010000119.1, read on the forward strand.
TGAGGTGGATCAGACAACCCAACTGCTCAAAACGCTGAACTTGGATCCCCAACTGGTTGTTCGCCCACCGGGAGGTTTTCGCCTAGACTCTGCTTTGCGCCATTCTCTAGAGCAGGCAGGGTATCGCGTTCTTTACTGGAACATGAGCGCAGAAGATGCCTACGCCGGCCAAAGTGCAGCCCAACTTTTGGAGCGCATTCGAGCCCAGTTGCCGGCGATCCAGGCTTCCGATCAGCCCCTGGTTTTGCTGCTGCACGATCGCTGGCCCCACACCGCAGAGGCCCTGCCGGATATCGTCGCCGCCATTGAAGGGGCGGGCTATCGCTTTTTGCCCTGGCCGGCCATCAGGGATCCCGTTTGAAGGGCTGGCAACAGGTTTTCTGGCTTGAGGACTCCGACCCGCCTTTGCCGGCTGGGGATGTTCAAAGAAGGGCTGCATCTCGCTCAGCTCAGCAACGTTGCCCAGAGATAACGGAGGCCTGTGCCTTGACAAGCTTTTCCCCAAGTAGCACATTGAAAGTTTACAGGACTTGGCTGCGGGCCGAGGAAGATGAGCGAGAGGACATTATTCGATAAGGTGTGGGATGCCCATACGGTGCGGATTTTGCCCTCTGGGCAGACGCAGTTGTTCATCGGCCTGCACCTAATTCACGAGGTGACCAGTCCGCAGGCTTTTGCCATGCTGCGGGAGCGTCATCTGCCGGTTCTGTTTCCCGAGCGGACGGTGGCCACCGTGGATCACATCATTCCCACCGACAACCGGGCACGGCCTTTTGCGGATCCCTTGGCAGAGGAGATGATCCAGGAATTGGAGCGCAATTGCCGGCAATACGGCATCCGCTTCTACAACAGCGGCTCCGGTCGGCAGGGGATCGTGCATGTGATTGCCCCGGAGCAAGGGTTAACTCTGCCGGGGATGACCATCGCCTGTGGGGACAGCCACACCTCTACCCACGGGGCCTTTGGGGCCATTGCTTTTGGGATCGGCACCAGCCAGGTGCGAGACGTATTGGCCACCCAAACTTTGGCTTTGTCCAAGCTCAAGGTGCGCCGCATTGAGATCCACGGCAAGTTGGGGCCGGGAGTTTACGCTAAGGATGTAATTCTGCACATCATCCGCAAGCTGGGGGTCAAAGGCGGGGTGGGCTACGCCTACGAGTATGGGGGCAGCGCCATTGAAGCCATGAGCATGGAAGAGCGCATGACCCTCTGCAACATGTCCATCGAGGGAGGGGCCCGCTGCGGCTACGTCAACCCCGATGGGGTGACCTTTGAGTATTTGCGGGGGCGAGAGTTTGCCCCCCAGGGATCCGATTGGGAAGAGGCGGTAGCCTGGTGGAGAAGCCTGGCCAGCGATGGCGATGCCCGCTACGACGATGTGGTGGTCTTCCAGGCCGCAGATATTGCGCCGACGGTTACTTGGGGGATCACCCCCGGCCAAGGGATTGGGGTGGATGAGCGGATCCCTGCCCCCGAGGATCTGCCGGAAAGCGAGCGGGAACTGGCCAAAGAGGCCTACGCCTACATGGACTTGCAGCCGGGGGATCCCATTGTAGGGACACCGGTGGATGTCTGCTTCATCGGCAGTTGCACCAATGGCCGCTTGAGCGACCTGCGGGAGGCAGCCAAGATTGCCAAGGGGCGGCGGGTGGCCCCAGGGGTGAAGGCGTTTGTGGTGCCCGGCTCAGAACGGGTAAAGCAGGAAGCAGAACAGGAGGGCTTGCGGGAGATCTTCGAGGCGGCGGGGTTTGAGTGGCGGGATCCCGGTTGCTCCATGTGTTTGGCGATGAACCCGGATCGGCTGGTGGGGCGCCAGATCAGCGCCTCTTCTTCCAACCGCAACTTCAAGGGCCGCCAGGGATCCCCCAGCGGGCGCACCCTGCTCATGAGCCCGGCCATGGTGGCAGCAGCGGCAGTCAGCGGCAAGGTGGTGGATGTGCGGACACTGCTTTAACCAACCGTCTCTCAGGCATAGCGGGGACTGGATTTGAACCAGTGACCTTCGGGTTATGAGCCCGACGAGCTACCAGGCTGCTCTACCCCGCGGCGCTTTTCTAGCCTAGCTTGTCCTCCGGCTAACCGGCAAGCCTACACCTTGAGTTTCGCCGGGCATTCTCTTCGGGGATCCCCGTCGCACCTGGATGAGCTGGGCGGTGATGCTGATGGCAATCTCGGCGGGGGTTTCGGCGTGGATCTCCAGACCGATGGGGGCAAAGAGCCGACTGAAGGCGGTCTCCGGGATCCCTTCCTGGGCCAGGGTTCGCAGTACGGTTTGTACCCGCTTGCGGCTGCCGATCATCCCCAGGTAGTGGGGGGTCAGGCCGGAGTGGTAGATGGCCCGCAGGATTTGGCAATCGAGGCTGTAGCTGCGGGTCACAAGAGCGATGTAGAGCTGCGGGATCCTGTGCAGATGGGGGATAAGTTGGGCAAAGGGTTCTGAGCACAGCCGCTCGGCAACGGGAAAGCGCTGAGGGGTTACCCAGTCCGGGCGATCGTCCTGAACCCAAATGCGAAAGCCGGCCAAATGGGCGATCTGGGCCAGGGACAGGCCGCAGTGGCCCGCTCCGACGATCAGCAGGGTGGGGGAAGGGAGGAGGGGCTCGACCCAGGATCCCGCGAGGAGCTGTGGGCGGGATGGCAGGGGGGCAAAGTGCTCCGCACCGCTGTCGCTAAGGCTGAGGTAGGGGAACCCCTGAGGATCGAGGGGGGTGATCAGCCAAGCCCTTTGCCCTTGGGTCAGAGCCTGGAGGATCTGGGCCGCCAACGTTTGGGCAAGGGATCCCTGCCATCGCTGTAGCCAAATGTGCATCCGTCCCCCGCAAACGCCCAAGGGAGGGCTGTTGAGATCGAGGGAAACCGGCATCCCAGCCGGCCAGGACTCCGTCTTGCCGAAGTGCTCCGCGCTGCTCTCGCCATCGCCAACGGGAACGGCAGCCTGCAAAAGGGTTTGCGCTCGGGCAATGACTTCCGCTTCGGCAGCTCCACCGCCAATGGTGCCCAACAGGGTGCCATCGGATCCCACGGCCAGTTTTGCCCCCGCCTGGCGAGGCACAGATCCCTGGGTGCGGATCACGGTGGCCACCACCAGCGGCCCGCGGGAGAGCATATCTGCCAACTGTCGGTAAAAGGTCTCGTCCACCTCAGCCTCGGTTATGCCTACGGCACCCTAGCGGGAACGGTCAGGGACTCAATGATCAAGAAAGCCCCTCTAGGATGGCCTGATGGAAGGCAACCCGGAAAGCCTGGAATCCGTTCTCCTGCCGACCGTGGTAGACGGCGTTGGTGAGCAGCGCCACCACCAGTTCCCGCTCTGGATCGATCCACAGAGAGGTTCCGGTGAAGCCGGTGTGGCCGAAGGCGCTGGGGCTGAACGGGGAGCTGCTGGCCAAGGGATCGGGAGAGCGCAAGGCAAACCCCAAACCCCGGCGCTCGTGACAGCAGTGCGCATCCCCTTGCTGAGGCAACTGCTCGCGGGTCATTTCCCTCACCGTTTGGGGCTGCAGCAGGGATCCCGTCAAAAAACTCTCTCCGAAAGCGGCTACTTCCTCTGCCGTGGCGAATAGTCCGGCATGGCCGGCGATCCCGCCCAGGCGGGCGGCATTTTCGTCGTGAACCTGCCCCTGTAGGCGGCGCTTTCGCCAAGGACACAGCTCGGTGGGGGCACAAGAGACAGAGACAGGGGGTGGGTCGAAAGGATCCCCCGGATAAAACTGAGTTTGGCTCAGGCCCAGAGGCCGCAAGATCCGGGCATGCAAGATCTGATCCAGAGGGGTTCCGCTCAGACGTTCCAAAGCCAGCCCCAGCAGGATCAATCCAAGATCGCTGTAGACTGTGCGGGATCCTGGTCTGTAGGCCAAAAAGGTGTGCAAAGCCATGTGCCGGGCCGATTCGGCATCGGGCTGTCGAAAAAGGGGCCGCCAGGCGGGCAAACCGGCGGTGTGGGCCAGCAACTGCCGCACCGTCACCTGTTCTGTTGCAACAAGCTGGCCTAAGGATTCCGGTTCCACAGCAATCCATTTCCCCGGCTGCAGAGGATCTTCATAGGGGGCAATGGGGCGGGATCCCTGAAACTCCGGCAACAGGAGACTCACCGGTTGATCCAACAGCAACACTCCGGCTTCCACCAGGGCCATGCAGGCGGTGGCGGTGTAGAGCTTGGTCAGCGAGGCCAGGTCAAAACGGGTGGCCGAGGTTGTTGGTTGGCGCCGGGTCTCAGGGTCGAGATAACCTGCCGCCCTTGAGTAAATACACCTTCCCTTGTGGCGGATGGCCACTTGGGCAGCGGGGAAAAGGTGCGGAATGGCAGAGTTGAGCAGCCCCTCCAGCAAGGCTGGATCCCAACCCATCTGCTTCTCCTCCTGGCTTGGGGATCCCCAGTCCAACAAACAACTTGTAACGGTGTTTACAAAAGCCTACCGCTTCCCCAGCTAGGATGCCACCACGGCAGGCTACATCATCAAGGGATCCCAGGTGCGGCTGGAGTTGTTGCAAGCCTTTTTGAACGTGGTGGAAACGGGCAGCTTTTTGGCCGCTGCTCGCCTCAGCGGTCTGACCCAATCGGCCATTAGCCGCCAGATCCAGGCCCTGGAAGAAGCAGTGGGCGCTCCGCTGTTGCATCGCAAAAGCCCGGTGGCTCTAACCGTAGCTGGGGAACGGCTTTTGCCCCATGCCCGTCGCATCTGTCAGGAATGGCAGCGGGCTCAGGAAAGCATTCGAGAATGGCTGCAGGGCCAGCAAACTGAGCTCTGCATTGCTGGGATCCATTCTCTGATCGCCCATCAACTGCCGCCGGTGCTGCAACAGTTTTGCCGGGAGTACCCAGAGGTGCAGTTGCGGGTTACCGCTCTAGGCAGCGACCGCGCCTTGAAGGTGCTCAGGGATGGGCTGGTGGACGTGGCCCTGGTGATGGAGAATCCCCTGATGACCCGGGGGGCAGAACTGGTGGTGGAGCCACTGTACTCGGAGCCGATTCAAGTGTTGATGCCCGCCACCCATCCCCTCAGCCGCTACGAGCGGATCCCCTGGAAGGTGCTGGCAGAGTATCCCCAGGCTGTGTTCAAAGATGGCTATGCCATGCGCTCCTTGGTGGGATCCCATCTGGCCCGACAGGGGCTTCCCCTGAAAGCAGCCCTGGAACTGAACACCTTGGATGCCTTTCGGGGGGTGGTGCGACAGGGGCAGCTCATTGCCCTCCTGCCGGAGTCGGCCCTGGTGGACTGCTGCGCCGATCCGGATTTGCAGGTGCGGCCCACCGAGCCCCCCCTCTTGAGGCGACAGGTGGTTATGGTTACCACCAGCGATCGCTATCGGATCCCTCCCATTCGCCGGTTTTTGCAGTTGGCCGCCCAGCTGATTAGGCAGTCTGGTAATGCTGAGCCTGCTTCCGGCGCAGATCCCCATTGGCCCTCTGCTGGGCTGTTGTCGGTTTTGTAGAGACCTTTTGTAGAAATTTCTGGTCAAATACCCATATCGGTAGTTTCAAGTGTTCCGCCCTTATCTCCCCCTATCCTGAGTAGCCCAGCGCTCCCGACCGCCGATGCTATGAGCCAAGAGTTTCGCGAGCTGTTGAAAAAAATCGGCAGCGGCACCCACACCCACCAGGATCTCAGCCGGGCAGAGGCCGCCAGCGCTGCTCGAATGCTCCTGCGGGGGGAGGCCACTCCCGCCCAGATCGGGGCTTTTTTAATTGCCCACCGCATCAAGCGCCCCACTGCCGAGGAGCTGGCCGGTATGTTGGATGCCTATGCAGAGTACGGCCCTCTTCTGCCCCGGCAGGATCTGCCTCATCCCTTGATCATCTTTGGCCATCCCTACGATGGCCGCTCGCGGACGGCACCGCTGGGGGTGCTGGTGGCTTTGCTGCTGGCAGCGGCAGGGTCAGCCGTTTTGCTGCATGGCTCTGGCTTCTGTCCCACCAAGTATGGGCTGCCCTTGGAAGCGGTGTGGCGGAGCTTGGGGGTGGATTGGCGAGGGCTATCCCTGGAGCGGGTGGGGCAACTGCTGGAACAAACCGGGCTGGGATTTTTGTATTTGCCCACCTGTTTTCCCCAGGCTCAGGCTCTGATGGACTACCGGGATCAAATCGGCAAGCGCCCCCCCTTGGCCACCTTGGAGCTGGTCTGGACGCCCTACCAAGGCCCCTTTCACCTGGTGGCCGGCTATGTGCATCCTCCCACCGAGGCCACGATGCTGGAGCTGTTTGCCCTGCGGGAGATTCGGCAATTTACCACCGTCAAAGGTTTGGAAGGCAGTTGCGACCTGCCGCGGGAACGGGCGGCCATTCTCAACCAGGGCGGGAAACGGCTGCTCTTGAAGGCTCGCGATTGTCACTTGGCAGGCCCGGAGATTCCCCTCTCCGGCGAGAAAGAGCTGCTCCAACAGATGCAGCAGGTGCTCAGCGGGGATCCCTGTGAACTCACCCCAGCCGCTCTCTGGAATGGGGGTAGCTATCTGTGGCTCCTCGGCCACGCCCCATCCTTGCCAGAAGGGATCCAACAGGCGGAAGACCTGCTTCGCTCTGGACGGGTGATGGAGAAGCTGAAACAACTGATCCGGGTGATCGACCTCTCCTAGGGCTGGGATCCCCTGTTTCGATGACTAGAGTCAAGCTCTCCAGCCCAGGAAAGAAAGCCCCCCGGCCAGCTCCAGGGGGCGAGAAGGGAAAGGTTGGATCCTTCAGGGCAACAACTCTTCGATGGCCTCTTCTTTGGTGTTGGTGCGGCGGGAGAGGGTGCGGCGGTCGAAGGTCATGTGGATCTCCCGGTTTTGCTCGCCATCGGCAGCCACCGCAAAGATGGGGAAGTCGATGTTGCCGTCTGGGAAAGCCATGTGGAAGCGGAAGGTGCCATCGGGGTTGAGCTGGATCTTGCGCCCGCCAATGGTAACGGTGGCATCCGGCTCTGTGGCCCCATAGACAATCAGCTCGGCATCGGCCACCAACCAGAACTTGCGAGAGCGCTGCGGCAGCACTTCGGAAGCCCCCGAGAACAGGCCCAGGCCGGATCCTGAAGCCATCCAGGGAGCAGCGGGCACCTCCGCCATGGCCATCCCCATCATGCCCACACCCGAGGGGATGATAAACGAGCTGATGGCCTGCTCCGGCACCAATTGGCGGCTGCCCATCTGGTGGCTGCCAAACAGGGATCCCGCCACCCGCATCGCCTCAAAGCCACCCACCATTTCCAGGAAGGGATCGACCGTGGCACCCTGCTGCGGCTCATCGCCTTTGTAGTCCACCACGCCCATGCCGGTGGCGCTGCGCTTGTAGGGCTCGCTGAGCTGGTAAAGGGTGCGGCCCTGCAGAGCCATGTCGAAGGGCACCGTCAGGAAATGCTCTTCAAACCAGTCGGAGGGAAAGACTGGCGGCACCATCACCGCCGCCGAGCGGGCCAACATCAGCCAGCGGCCATCTGCCGTCCGGTAGCCAATTTCCACAATGTAGGAACGATCGCTCACCGGGATCGGCAAATACCACTCCCGCGCCAACTCATCACAGGGGTACTCCTGCATGCTGTGGGCCGGCTGGTAGCTGAAATCGATATCCGTCACATCGTAGAGGCGCAGCGCCAACTGTTGGCCGCCCTCGCGGCGCTTGCTTTCTTTAGCCTCGTTGGGCACATCCCAATAGGCGTAGGCCCACTGGGGATCCCGCGGCAGCAAAACGATGCGGCTTTCCCCGTAACCGCCCGGCAAATCGCCCAGCCCTTTGTCCACATCGGCCAGATCCGTCTTGCCGGCAACCTCTTGACCCCTAAACTTCGTTTGGGTGACCGATTCTTGCCCCTTGGGCTCCGGCATGGCATCGACAGGGCGGCCAGCTTTGACTTGGGCCTCTCGAATGGCCTCAATCAGCTGGTCTTTGGTCATGCGGCTGTACTTGGGGATCTGATAGCGGGCAGCTTCTTCCCGCAACTGCCGGATGGTCATTTCTTCCAACGGGATCCGCTCTTGTGGCATGGTCGGGGTCTCCTGTCTTCGACAAATCGGGCTTCGTGCAATGCTCCAGCTTTTGTCCTATGGGCCGATCCCAGCTTGTGGTTCTGAGGACAACCTTGAACCTGCTGATGTATCGGCTTGCCTCGGGCTCTCCAGCCGCTGATGACCACAGGTGGGGATCAACGGGGATCATCAAGAATGATGAACCCATGTTTGCGTATTTTTGCCTGTCGGTCAAGACCCTGGGGATCGCTGGGGATCAATCTCTTGTTCTCCGACCCACCTTTAGGGAGAGGCCAGGAGCCCCAGCTGCTCTCAAGCCAAGGGGAAGACTGCGCGGGATCCCCTGCCGAACCGGCCCTGCCTGGGTAGCATGGGGGAGGATGAGCGGTTGCCGAGCGGGCCGCAGGTTTTGAGGCCAAGAGGTGTGGGCATGAGGTGGTGGAAGTATAGGATTCAAGGCATACGGATCCAAGTGAGCTGGGCAGCACTGGGGATCCTGCTGGCGGGGCCGGTCTTGCCGGTGGAAGCTGTGGATGCCCAAACGCTGTTTCCTCCCCTTTACCGCTTGCAAGGGGGATCCCCTACCCTGCCCGCTTCTGAAGCAACGCCCTGGCGTCCAGTAACCCAGGATTCTGTTCCGCTCCCACAAACAGATCAAGCCGATCCAAAAGTCCAGCCGGCCCAACCCGGCCATGGAGAAGTGGCAGAAGGCCCGGTTTTCGATCTGGATCTGTTGCGGCAGTTCGGCACCAGCCCCGGCGGCAGTGGCTCTGGATCCCGGCAGGGGGAAGTGGTCGGGCCGGGCAGCGGCCAGAGTGGGGTGCGCGGAGCCAGCCCTGGCTCAGGGATGGGCACAGGCCAAGGGCCAGGGGGTGGAGCGGGTCTGGAAGCGGGATCCCAGCGGCGGGAACCGCAAGTGACAGGGTTGATTGTGGATGCGCGGGGCTTAGATTTCTTGCCTAGCCAGTCAATGCGCTTGTTTGATCCCGATGGCAATCAAGTCTATACCCCCGTTACTCTTGGCCAAGACCTCAACGCGGCCTTTGTGGGCAGCGAGGGCACAGCTGCCTATGCCACCTCGGAAGAGCAGGCCCGCTCACTGGTGAACCGCATCGGGGAACGGCCTCACCGCATTCGTGCCATCCGCACCCTGGGCTACGACCTGGTGATTTCCGCCGAAGATGCTTTTAGTCTGCGCCAGATGAATGCGACAGATGGCTTTCTGGATCGCTTTGCTGTGGTGGTCATCTGGGATGGCAGCCAAGCCAGTCTCCCCTGAGGCCCAGGGATCCCAGCATGGCCATCAAAGCACAGGACAGAGGAATGCTAGCCTAGCAAAAGTGCTCTGTCTGCACCACCCGCACCACCTCCAGCGGGGTTGATATCTTCCTGGGGATCCCAGCCTTATGCAACGGTTTGCCAACCAACCTCTGCGGGAACATCCCCACCTGGCGGTGTTTTCCTCCAGCAAGGTGGGCAATTTTGTGGTTACCATCCCGCTGTTGCGGGGCCTCAAGGAAAAATACCCCGGCTGTGTGCTGGATTTTTTTGGCAGCGAGATTACCCGCGACTTTGAGCTCCACTGCCCCTACATCGACTTCAGCTTTCCTCTCTACAGCCGTCGTCCCGATTACCTCGAGGCCCTGACCGCTGCTGTGCGAGAACGGGTGGCTCAGGCCGGGCCCTACGATCTGGCCATCAACTGCGACGAGTTTAGCGAGCTCAACCTGGTGGCGGTAACGGCCCTGCGCCCCCAGTACATTGCCGGGGCCGGCTTGACTCTGGATTTTCGCCGCAAGTTGGACCCCGGCTCCGACCCGGTACAGCGCATGCTCCAGGATGACGACTGGAACGGCCTGGAGTTTTTGCAGCGCTACAAAGATATCCTCACCAGCAACTACATCGCCGAAATCTTCTGTCGCCTGGCGTACGTGGAGACGGATTTTTTCCGCCTGGAGCTGCCCAGCCGGGATCCCGGTTTTCCGGTGCCAGAGGTCTTGGTGCACATCACCACTACCCGCCGCGCCAAGATGTGGCCTCTGGAGTACTGGCGGCAGGTGATCCAGTGGTGCCAAGGCCAGGGCCTGCAGGTGGGGCTAATCGGCAGCGCGCCGGAGCTGCAGCGATCCCTCTACCACGGCGGCAGCAGCGAAGACGAACTGCTGGCGCAAACGGGAATGGTTGACCTGCGGGGCAAAACCAGCCTCATGGAGCTGGCGGGGGCCCTGAAGCGGGCGCGGGTGTGTATCTCCGTGGATGCGGGGCCGATGCACATTGCGGCGGCAGTGGGCTGTCCCACCATTGCCCTGTTTGGCAACGATGCCGATGGGGATGGGGCCAGCCCGGTGCGACTGTGGGCTCCTCGTCTGCCCCACGTCTATCTCACCCAAACCGCCTACAAGTGCCGGGTCTGCGCAGAGAACAAGTTCAAAAACGAAACCTGCCTGGTGGAGGGTCATCCCTGTATGGCCCATCTCAAGCCGGAAACGGTCATCGGCTACTTGAAAGAGATTCTCAAGCAAACCTAGAGGTTCCACGCCCTCACCCCCAGCCCCTCTCCCAAAGAGAGAGGGGAGCTATGGAGCGACGGGGTGAGTTGTTTCATGGCTACTTGAAATGGCCATGTCTTGGGATCCCCATCTTTTTCCCCCTGGGAATCAGGGGGGCCGGTGGGCAGCAAGGAGTGCCCAGGGGCGCAGTTCGGATCCCTGGAAGTCCGTTTAAGCTGAGAGTTCAAGGCTGAAAACTTAGTGCCTAAACCATTTGGGTGTGAGCTGTGACTTTGGAGATGTGGTATCGCCACCAGCTGAGCCGCTTTGCAGAGTGGGGAAAAATAAGGCTCTGGCAAGGAGTTGCCCTGAAGCTGCTGGCCACTGCTTGCTTTGCCTGTTTAGGCGCGATCATCCGGCTCAACACTCCCGCCCTTCACCCCTTTCAGATTGTGTTTTTGCGCAACCTATTCGGGTTTCTCGCCCTGTCGCCGCTGGTGTTGCGGGCTGGGATCCAGTCTCTGCACACCGCCAAGATGGAGTTTTACCTCCTGCGCTCGGCGATCAGCACGGTGGGGATGTTGCTCTCCTTTTGGGCAGCCAGCCTGTTGCCTCTGGCAGAAGCTACGGCGCTGAGCTTTGTTCAACTTTTGTTTGCCGGCACGATGGCGGTATGGGTGTTGGGCGAGCAGATGCGCTCGTCCCGCTGGCTGGGATTGGGCCTGGGGTTTGCCGGGGCTTTGGTGATGTTGAGGCCAGGCTTCCGAGAGTTTTCTCTGGGAACAGGGCTGGCCTTGGGGGCGGCAGCACTCTTTGCCTGGGTGACCATCGTGCTCAAGATCCTCTCCCGCACCGAGTCCAGCCTCACGATTACGGCCTACATGGGCCTGCTGCAGACCCCCCTTTCCTTTCTGGCTGCCGTCTGGGTTTGGACCTGGCCTTCTCCTGAGCAGTGGCTGTGGATGGTGGCCATGGGGCTACTGGGCAGCATTGGCCAGGTGGCCCTCGCCCAGGCCTACAAGCTGGCTGAGGTGACGATGCTGCTGCCTCTGGATTTCTCCCGTCTGCTCTGGGCCAGCCTAATCGGGTTTTGGGTGTTTGCCGAGATCCCGGATGGGTGGACTTGGATGGGCGGAGCCTTGATCTTGGTGGGCGCCACCTCTGGAGCCTACGGCGAAGCCCGCCTGCCCACAATGCCGACCCAGGCCCGTACCGGCGGAGTTGGATAGCAGACAGATATCCTCTGCCAGGACTTACAGCCGAGGGAGAACAGGGCTGGAGCTGGTCAGGTCTGTGGTGGTAAGGGCCACCAACAGGGCTTCTGGACTGACGGGGAAGGGCAGGTGGTGGATGTCGGATCCTGGCTGGCAGGCCACTTGGGCAGCATGCAGCAGGTCGGCGGATCCCAAGTGACCTAGCTTGAGATCCCGCAAGTTGAGGGGCAACCCCACCTGGCGGTAGAACTCCAGCAACTGGGTACGTGCTGCCAGCGCCAACTGGCTTCCCTGCAGGATCTCTTCTAGGCGGAGCTGGGCCAAAATGCCGAAAGCCACCTTCTCGCCGTGCAGGGTGGCCCGGTGCCCCGACAAGTGGGTTAGCCCGTTGTGGACAGCGTGGGCGGCCACGGTGCGACACTTAGCCCCACCCATGCCGCCGACGATCCCCGCCAGGCAAATGCAAGCATCCACCACCTGCTTCCAAGCGGTTCCGCCCGGCTCCCGCAGGGCCGCCGCCGATTGCTGGAGAAGCAAATCCCGCAAGACACGGGCTTGCTGCACTGCCCCAATCACCAGGGCATCTTCCGATGCGCCGCTGCTGACAGAAGACTCGTACCACTTGGCCAAGGCATCTCCGATCCCGGCTACCAAGGTGCGAGGGGGAGCCTGACGAATGAGGTCGTAGTCCAAGATCAAGGCGGCTGGGGCCTGATCCAAGGCCACATCCCGCTGAAAAGCGCCGCTGTTGGAGTAGATATTGGATAGGGCACTCCAGGCGGCACAGGTGGCAGCAGAGGTGGGCACGGTAACCACGGGGATCCGCAGCCGGTGGGCCACCAGCTTGGCCGTATCCAGAGCCTTGCCCCCGCCTACCCCCAAGATGCCGGTTGTGGACTCCGCCATGGCCAGCGCCTGCAAACGCGCCAGCTCGGACTCGCTGCAATCTACCCCGTAGGTAGTCCAGTGAACTTGGAGGGCGGGATCCCGGGCGAAATTGCGCTCCAGGGGGGCCTCAACTACAGCCAAGGAGCGTTCCCCCCCGATCACCAGCACGCGGGATCCCAGTACCGCAAGGGGCACAGCTTCCAGAATGCCGCTGCCGCGGTACAGCCGACCTGGGGCCAGAATGGCAAGATCCAATTGGCAAGGAGAGGCGCTCAGCATTGCAAGAATGGGCGAGAAAAAGGACTCCGTCCCGCTATCGCGGTAGCTCAGTGTCCGTGAATACAGATAACGATTCTAGCCGCAAAAAGGGCTGCGCACCGCTGGCGCGAATGCAGATGGCTCACCTAAGGTCTGGCTATAGTTGTTGAAGCTGGTCATCCCCTCAACTCTTCAGCCTCTAAGGCCTCCGGATCGCTGACAGTTCTCAGCAAGGGATCCCGTTATGAACCCTGCGACCCAACACCAGCTCATGCTCAAAATTGTGGCCGGCTCTGCTTGGGCCGATGGGCATTTGGAACCCCAGGAATTGGCCTACTTGGGATCCCTGCTGCGCCGCTATGGTTTGGAGCACGATACCGAGCTGCGAGAAGTAAACTACCCGACCCTGACCTTCGCAGTACAGGGCGGGCTTTCGGTAGCCCTGCAGTTGGCAAGCCAACCACGAGCCTCTGGGGTGGTTTACAGCACCCCCAATCGACCGTTAC